>JAEURI010000007.1 GCA_016789225.1 Anaerolineales bacterium | reverse complement strand
ATGACATCGGGCAATGCCGTGTCGCTCACAAGCAATACGGGCAGCGCCATTAATTTCGCCACCGGCAGCGGCACTGGAATGGTCCTGAGTACCACGAGCGGAATCGGCTTCAACGCCACAGGCGGCGGCTCGGTGAGTGTGACGGGTAGTAATAATACAATCTCCAGCACGACGGGCATCGCACTGAACGTGGTGAACACGGCCATCGGCGCGAGTGGATTGACCTTCCGAAGTATCTCTTCGAACGGAGCATCGAGCGGTATTGTGCTGAATACAACTGGCAGCGGCGGCCTCACTGTCACAGGTGGCGGTTCAGCCGGTTCAGGTGGAACCATTCGGAACGGAGTCACAGGGATCAGCCTTACAAGCGCCCAAAATGTCTCCTTGAGTTGGATGCAGCTCAACGATTTCAGCGATTTTGCAATTCGAGGCTCATCAGTGGTCAACTTCACGATGGCTTCCACAGTCATCAACGGTGCCAGCGGAGACAATGCCGGATTCTTCGAGGGCAGTGTGCGTTTCACCGAGTTGACCGGTTCGGCTTCAGTCACAAACTCCAGCATCAGCGGCGGCCTTGTAGATAACTTCAACGTCGTCAACACCAGCGGAACTCTCAACCGCATTACATTCGATACAGTGACAATTGGCGCAAACAGCGTATCCTCCGGCAGTGACGGCATTCTCATCGAAGGACAGAATGCAGCCGTTGTCAATACGACCGTGCAAAACAGCTTCTTCACTTCCACCCGCGGCGACCACTTCCAACTCAACCTGATCGGCACGGCTTCGTCCAACCTGATCTTTACTGGTAATAATATTTCGAATTCACATCCAGCGGTGGTAAGCGGCGGTGGCGGCATTCGCCTGACAGGCGGCTCGACTGGAGGTAACGTCACTGCCACCTACAATATTTCCAGCAACACCATCCGAGACTCAAACGGCACAGCCATCGGCGTCACCAAAGGCGCCGGGACTGGCAGTTTCAGCGGCACAATCAACGGCAATACTATCGGGGTGGCAGCCACGAATGGTTCAGGGTCAGCCGCCGGATCTGGCATTTCGGTCATTTCAGCGGAAGGTGGTTCCAGCGTCACGGCAATCACAAACAATACTGTTCGTCAGTATGCCAACTTCGGCATTATCGTCCAGGCTGGCGGGTTGCCTACGGTGGGCACTGGCACGCTTGATGCGGTTGTGACGGGAAATACCATTTCCAACCCAAGCACAGCTATATTTGCCAAGAATGGCTTCCAACTGAACAGTGGAACGGTTCCCGGCGACGCATTCAATGTCTGTCTCTCCTTCGGCGGCGCAGGTGCTCTGGCCAACTCGCTTGCTGGCAGCGGCACCGATGGCGGCACCGATTTCCGCCTTCGCCAGCGACAATCCACCACGGTGCGCCTGCCAGGCTATGGCGGCGCAAATAATAACGATGCGGCAGTCATCACTTTTGGTCAGGGAAACAATGGAGTCACACCCACGGGCAGCGCCACCAACACTGTCCCAACAGGTGGTGGCTGGACCGGCGGTGCAGCTTGCGCCACCGCCTATGCCATGCAGCCAAATGACAGCCTCGCTGCAGAAGAAGATGCTCCAATAGTTGTGGCTTCAACTGAACTCACCAAACAGACCTTTGCCGACACCCTGCGCAATGCAGCCTTCCATAACACAGCCAGCGGAAAAGTGCTCCTTTCTGTGCAGCCTGCCCTGTCATCCTACGAGACGCGACGCGTTTCTCATCTGAAATTTCCACATCCCCAGGCAGCACGTCTTTCTTCCACGAACTTAGGAGGTGCATTATGAACCGGCGCGACTTTCTGAAAGTAGGCGGGCTGCTATCTGCCGCCCTCTTACTCCAACTCAGTCCTCTAGGCCAAACGGCATACCTGCCTGTTGAAGCGCAAACTGGTGGCAAACTTTATCGCGGCACATCGGATGGAAGGGTATTAATTTCCAGCGATGCCGGAAAGAGCTGGCAACTGCATTCTAATTTTGGCTCCATGATCGACATTCTTGGGTTAACTGTGGACTTGCAAGGACAACTGTTCGCGCAGCTTGGATTCAAAGGCCATCACTTCGAACTCGTCCTGGCACAAAATGGCACGAATACCTGGAGAACAGCGTAATACCAAGAGTCAGCCGCCAATCTTTGTCCCAGCGACCTTTGCTGTGACTCTTTTCAAAATTTCTTGCTGACAGCGTCCACCTTCAACAAGGATGCTGTCAGCAAGAGTTTTAAAGAGATCAAACAATCCAGCAAGAGAGTTGCAAGAAGGGAGCAGGGAATGGAAAAGTCGCAAAGTTTCTCCTTTGCGACTTCGATGTTTTTAGTTCATGACCTGTGCGTTATTACTCTGTTGCAAACCGCTGTTCTTCCTGCAAGCCCACTGGCACCACACGCACAAAAGTGTTCTTCCAATCGATCAAGAAGCCAAGAACATTTTCGGCTTCTTCGCCCTGATGATTTTGTTTAAGCTCATCGGCATACATTACCAACATGTCACGCAGATTTTGCAGATCCGTCTCATCCACGGCTTGCACGGAGACTTTCGCACCTTTTGCCAGCCTGCGTTGGATGGCAGCATGGTCGAAGTTCAGGTGCGGTTGGAGGCGCAGGTAGAGCACGCCGCCTGTCATGCCTGCACACATCCACGGGCCAGGGTCGCCAAGTACGAGTACACGCCCGGCGGTCATATATTCGCACAGGAAACCTTTGACATTCGCGCGCGCACCGATGAAACCGAGACTGTCATTGAGCGGCTTCTGGATCTCGCCGCCGATGATGACATCCGCGCCGGAGAGGCGCACGCAGGCGCGCGAGTCTGCGTTGCCTTGCACAATGACCAGCCCGCCCGTGCCGCCATACGCCAGACTTTTACCAACCGAGCCATCGATGAGAATGCCATCATGGTTATACCCTTTCATGATGACCACACGTCCGCCAGAGATACCTTTTGCCACACCATCCTGAGCGCCGCCTTCGACGAGGATGTGAACAGGGTCAGCGTTATATGCGCCCAGCCCATTACCGGGGACGGAACTGCTGGTGAAATGCAAGTTCGTGTGCGGAACCGCATCCGACTCGACATCCTGCATGGGCAAACGCCAGGTTTCACGGTTGCCGCCCATGCCACCGTGCCCCGGTGACCAGCTCCAATTGTTGCGGAAGCGCGTCATCGCGCCGGTCAGATGAGTGCCAAGGGCGCGATCTACAGGTGTGACCTTGTCGTCTTCAAAAAGAATCGCATCCTGTTTGTATGTGGTAAAACTCTCCATTATTAAATTAGAAATAACTGTCGTCAGGTGATTGCGTGGACGGTGAAGCGGGCCCCGGTCAATCGTCAAGGTTTCATGCTGGGGGATGGAAACGGGAATTGGCTTCGCGAGCAAATGTTCTTCGGCAGGGATGAGCATTTCGGTCAGGTCGATCTGTTTGTGATGCGAAGCCTGTAAAAGCAAGTCTGACCGTCCGACGATATCCTGAACGGATTCAAAGCCGAGCTTCGCCACGATCTCACGCACACTTTCGCCCAACTCATTGAAGACATTAACCAATGCTTGCGTCGCTTGTTCAAGATCACGCGGCACGAAATGTTTGATGCCCAATGCGGTCGCCGCTTCTTTTGTTTCAATTTGAGTTGTGATGCCTGTGTGACACGTCCCACTCTGACAGTCACGACAAATGGTACAACCGATTGCCACCATTGGCAGGGTTGCAAAACCGATTCGGTTTGCGCCAAGGCACATCAACTTGACCGTGTCTGCCGCTGTGCGCACACCACCGTCAGCCCAGATCTCCACTCTACTTCGCAGACCAGCTTCACTCAAGGCGCGATGCGCTTCGACGATTCCAATTTCAGCAGGCAAGCCCACGTAGCGCAATGAATGTTGCCGCGCCGCGCCCGTTCCACCATCATAGCCAGTAAGATAAATAATGTCGGCTTCGGCTTTGGCAATGCCGACCGCAATGATGCCAATGCCCGGCACCACCGGGACCTTCACCGCCACGCGTGCCTTCGGGTTGATGGTCTTGAGTTCCTCGATAAATTGCGCAAGGTCTTCAATGGAATAAATATCATGATTGTTCGACGGCGAGATCAGGTCGACACCTTTGCGGGCATGACGCGCCGCCGCCACTTTATCAGTCACTTTACGGGCCGGGAGATGTCCACCTTCACCAGGCTTCGCGCCCTGCCCGACTTTGATCTCAAGCAGGTTGGCCGAGTTGATGGTCTCTGCCGTGATGCCGAAACGCCCCGACGCAATTTGAATGCCGCGATGAAATGGATACTTGCCGCGCAGATCAGGAATCTCACCCCCCTCACCGTTGACCGAGATCATATTCAAACGGAAGGCAGCCTCGGCATATGCGCGATAGGCGATCTCACCCTGCGAGCCAAACGACATCGAAGCAATGAGGAAAGGCAAACTGTGCGACGTTATGCTGGTATCCACGTTTTCTTTTTGGATGTCTGACTCGTTGGCACGGAATTCCAAAATATGACGCAGCGATACCGGGTTGGCTTTTGCCGTATTTTCGACATGCGCCTCATACTCGCCGGAGCTTGTTTCGCCCTTCCCGAGCTTTCCCGCCGCCTTCCACACTTTCGGGTAAAAATGATTCACGCGCGAGAGGTCGCCGCGCCCGGGGCTGTGATACGACTGCGCGCGCTTCTCGATGTTTGCATCGATATCAGCCCATTGCAAGCCGCCCGTGCCCGAGCCGCCGTGATTGTTTACACCCAATGCGGATGCGATCTCTGTACCAAGACCGATGCTGGCGAATAATCGTCCATAGCCGCGCGCTTCGTGAATGCCCATGGTACTGGTGCTTTTCTCAATGCCGGAACGCAGGGCTTTTATTGTATTTTTCAAGCAGAGTTTAATCTCATCTGTCGATTCGGTTTTCTCTTTCATGGCTGCTTCAAAAAGCAAATAAGGCACGATGGCATCAGCGCCCATACCGAGGGAAAGGATCACATCGTGCAGATTGCGGATCGCGCCGCTGCGAATAACCAACGCGGCGCGCCTGCGCAAGTTGACCGAATCAGCGGTGGCGACCAGGCCGAGGTCGATCTTACCTTTGTCATTGAGCGAGAGTGGCGTGGGCTGGGCAGAGGGGTCTTCGAAAGTGGCAAAACTCAGACGCAACGCCTTGTCCACGATGCCTATCGCCAGGACAGGATCCAGCCAGCCATTGCCATCTTGAAAAGCCAAAGAGTCATCCAACACGATAAGGAGTGCGCCGTTCCTGGCCGCATCCACGGCGGTTTGGGCGAGACGGTCAAGCGCCTGTGACGTGGTCTCATTTGGCTGGGTGGCGGTTTGCAAGCGGGCGATCTGTTCGGGGAAAAAACGCGCCAGCAAGCCGTTGAATGACACACTGCCCTGTTCGGCGGCGATTTCGGAAAGCGTTGTTTCGTCCGCAGCAGGGGATTCCAACACGATATGTGTGTCGAGCGTAAAGGTGACGTCATCGCGAAGTTGATTAGGTAAAAGCGGCGGCCTTGAGCCGATGACCGTCTGGGTGGAGAAGTGTTCGGCTTCGCGTTCGCGGTCAATGGCGGGGTTGGTGACAACGGCAACGGCCTCTTTGAAATAGTCCGCGATGTTCTGGCGTTCGGTCGAAAGCGGCGCAAGCGGCCCGTCATAACCAAGCGAGCCGATGGGATCACTGCCGTTCTTCGCGAGTTCCTGCACCCATTCGCGGTCTTCACGCCCCCAACCAAAGGCGGAGAGTCGATTATCCAAGGCTGGAACAACTCCCGGCGGAGTCTGAAGCGCGGGGTTTTCATTCGCGAAGTGATTCAATCTCTTGTTCAGTGTTTCAAGCGAGCCAAATCGCCGCAGGGTCAATTTCAACATGCGCTGTTGAATGGCGGGATAATCGAAGACATCCACAGAGCGCCCGCGATGGATTCGCAAACGCATCTTCTCGCCGGGGGAAAGCGGAATGGGGTCGGCACGCATCGTATCGAGATGATAGACACCTTTTTCGGAGGAGAAGAAATATTCCTTCTCGGTGTCGCCAAACCAGAGCGGACGCAGACCGAGCGCATCGACACTGAAGACACATTCATCGCCAAAGCGCGAGATGATGCCAGCCGGTCCCTGTGCGAAAGGGCCGAGGGCCTGGCGATAATATTTGTAAATAGTTTGCAAATCGGGGGAAAGTTTTTCAACTTCGTTCAAGATGGGCGGGAAGGCGAGTTCCATTGCCTCGGTCAGCGAGAAATGATAGTGATGGATGAGCGTCGTAAGCAGACGGTCGAGATCCTGTGAGTCGCTGCCGCCGAGGGGGAGGTCCACGCCCAACATCTGCGCCTGTTCACGCAGGCGGGCAATGGTATTGATCTCGCCGTTGTGCCCGAGTAAATTAAAGGGTTGAACACGTTCAAAGCTCGTGGCGGTGTTGGTGGAATAGCGCGCATGCCCGATGGTGATGGCAGTGGTGAAATCAGGGTTGCGCAATTCGGGATAATACTGATACAGCGTTTCACTGGAGCCGCGCACTTTATACACGACAACGTTGCTCGAAAGCGAAGAGATGGTGACGTTGGTGCTCTTCTCGATCTCCAGTGCAAGATTAAAAAGAACCCGTTCCACGTTCTCCAGCGGACCGCTGCTGACCATGCCTGCGATCTGCCAAAGGTAAGGAACCTGCTGGCGCGCCATTTTGCCCAACGTTTGCGGACGGGTAAGCATGGCGCGTTCGAGCAAAAGATCAATGCCCTTGTCTTTTAGCAGTGAAATGACTCGCGCTTTGACCGATGCAATATCCGGCTCGGTATTGGGGATCATTAAGTGCCCGACGAAAAAGCGGCGGTCTTCTGCCAGCCATCCGGGTTTGCCTTCCTGCTCCAATGCATGAGACCACAACACGCGCGGAATATCGGTCATCACGCCAACGCCATCGCCTTCCCCGTTCACTTCACCCGAACGATGTCCCATGATGCTGAGGGCGGCGAGGGCACGCTTCAGATTTCCATGAGTCGCTTCTCCATTCTTACGAACAGATGCCACCAGCGCGCAAGCATCGCGCTCATCGAGCCACTGTTTCACATCTCCTGTTGTTAACCAGCTAAACGGGCCCATCCATGTTTGATGACCCTGTGTTGCACTCTGATGTCCGGTTTTCATGAATCACCTTATCTAACAAATATGAAATAAATTCCCCTAAGCATAAGTTTTGGAAAAAATTTTACTAGTACCCATATGGGTAATATTAAAGGTGATATTTTCCATTTTTCGTAAATCATCGATATGAAAAGATCACCCATAAAATCATTGACTTATTTCTCATGCGTAGTAGAATACCGCACAATGTTTACAAATTCTTTTTTCTGTTTTGAGGCCAAATCCAAGCGCAAGCCCAATCTGCAACCATGGTTGTCGGATCTGGGCATGTTTTGGTTAAACAGGAAACAGAACTAACGCATTATCCTTCTGCATATCTACCTGCACACCCAAACGCTCTCCGATAACGGAGGGCGTTTTTGTTTTGCCAAAAGGAACTCACATGCTGGAAATTCTCGATACAACCTTACGTGAAGGCGAACAAACACCTTATGTCAACTTTACAGTGGATGAAAAGGTGACGATCGCCAAACTGCTGGACGACATCGGCGTCGACATGATCGAAGCGGGCGACCCATCCGTTTCGCCCAATGTATTCAAAGCGATAGAACGCATCGCCTCACTCGGACTTGGAGCTGAAGTGGTGGCCCATTCAAGCGCTACACGCCCAGGCATTGACCGCGCCCGCGCTTGTGGCGCGGGTCGCGTGGCGATCTTTTATGCCACCTCCAAGATCCATCTTGATGCAAAGTTGCACAAAACGCAGGAACAGGCGCTTGACATCATCCGTGAGCATGTATGTTACGCAAAAGGATTAGGGCTGAAGGTGCGCTATACACCCGAAGATGCCACCCGTACTGACCTCGAATTCCTTGTTCAGGTCTGCAACGCCGCCATCGAAGCAGGCGCGGACAGAATCAGCTTTGCCGACACATTAGGCATCATGCAGCCGCATGTGATGTATGAAAGAGTTCGTGCCTTACGCCAACATTTGCTGCCATGCAAGATCGACCTGCACTGCCATGATGACTACGGACTGGCGCTTGCGAACGCCATGGCAGGCATCCGCGCAGGGGCAGACTGTATTCACACCACCATCAACGGCATGGGCGAACGAGCAGGAATCCCGGACCTCGCCGAGACCATCCTCTCATTTCACAATTTGGAGGGCGTGCAAAAATACAACCTCAAGGCTTTGGTGGATGCTTCAGGCTACCTTGAAAAAGTTTCAGGGTTCTTCCTGGCCCCCAACAAGCCGCTCACCGGTCAGAATGCGTTCAGCCACAAAAGTGGAGTTCATACCAATGGCATTCTCAAAGACCCGCGCACCTACGAGCCGTTCGACCCGTCTGTCATCGGGCGGGAACGAAAGATCGTCATCGACAAATACACAGGCAAGACCGCAGTCGCATCCCGACTCGACGAGTACGGCATCGAGGTCAGTGCGGCAGAGCTGGAAGTGATCGTGACCCGTATCAAAAACATCGGCGACCAACGGAAACAGCTTTTCGACGCGGATATTCTCGAAATCGCCGAACAGGTTACGGGGCGAGAGATCGAAGTCATTCCTCATGACATCAGTGCCATGTTGATGGTCGAGGTCGAATCGCATGTGTATACCTCATCTGTCGTCCGCCGCATGCGAGGATTCACAAATGTCTCCAGCGTATACGAGGTGACAGGTGATTACGACATCAGCGCCTTCGTGAATGTGGAAAATATTGCCGCGCTAAACAACTTGATCGAGGAGATTCGCACAGTGCAAGGCGTAAAACGAACAGAGACGCGTATGGTGTTGAAAAAATATAACGGGAACGGCAAGTAATCTATTGGTCGGGTAGGGCGAAGCCCGTATCGAGACCAACAGGTAACCAAAGATATCTATGTAATAAGAGTTGCTTTACAGCGTGGTGGTCTCGATACGCGGCGCGAAGAACAGCGCCACTCCTCGACCACCGTACTGAAAAAATACAAGGAGATTTTTATGGGCACACTGATCGAAGAAATTTTTGCGCGTAAAGCTGGCCGACCTGTGCAGGCGGGCGAGATCCTGCTGCTGGACGTGGATTACATCATGAGCCACGACAACACCACGCCACTGGCGATCAAGGCCTTTCGTGACATCGGCAAACCGATCCACGACAAGAATCGCATCGTCATTCACTTTGACCATGCCTATCCCGCGCCGAATATTCTGGCGGCGGAGAATCATAAGAAGATCATCGAGTTCGTCAAAGAGCAAGGATTGCCCCATCTCTTACATCAAGGTGTTTGCCATCAAGTGATGATCGAAGAGGGATACATCACGCCCGGCGCTATCGTCATCGGCGCGGACTCGCATTCGAACACCTACGGCGCGATGGGCGCGTTCGGAACAGGACTCGGCTCGACGGAGATCGGTGTAGCTTGGATCACGGGCAAATGCTGGTTCAAAGTCCCTGAAACCATCCGCGTGGAATTAAGTGGGCGCACTCAACCCGGCGTGTACGCCAAGGATGTGATGATTCACATCGCTGGTTTGCTCGGCATGGATGGCGGCACCTATCGCTCGGTGGAATTTGGCGGTGAATACATTGACAACCTGCCGATGCACGAGCGCATCATCTTCCCGAACATGTCCACAGAGATCGGCGCGAAGTGTGGATTGATTGCGGCAGATGATGTAACAATCGAATATCTCGAAAACGAGACACCAGCTAAAGGGCAAGGTCCGTTTGAAAGAATCATTCCTGTGAAGCCACGCTACGAACGCGTACTCGAAGTGGATGTCTCGGTTCTTGCGCCGCAGGTTTCCTGTCATCCCGACGTGGACAATGTCAAACCACTGACCGAGATCGAAGGCTTGGAAGTGCATGAAGTCTACATTGGCACATGCACCAATGCGCGCTATGAAGATATCGAGATCGTGGCGAATATGTTGAAAGGAAAAAAGGTCAACCCGTTGGTGCGTGTGATCGTCACGCCTGCCAGTGACCGCATCTATCGAAAAGCTCTAACCAATGGCTTGATCGATATTTTGATGGATGCCGGTTGCACAGTCACAGGCAGTGGATGCGGCGCATGTATCGGCCGTCATGGCGGAATCCTTGCACCGGGGGAACGCGCGTTGACTACGATGAATCGCAACTTCATTGGCCGCATGGGCAGTCCGCTTTCGGAAATTTATCTTGCAAGTCCTGCCACCGCGGCGGCAACTGCGCTGACCGGCAAAATCACCGATCCGCGCAAGACTTTGGAACTGATTTAATATATTAACCGCAAAGCTCGCCAAGATCGCGAAGAAAAAATCTTTAAAAATTCTTTGTGCACTTAGTGCTCTTAGCGGTTAGATATAAAAGGAGAACACAATGAGCAAAGCCTGGATGTTTGGCGAAAACATGAACACGGATGAGATCATCCCTGGTCGTTATAACATCACGATCGATCCGCTTGAACTTGCAAAGAATGTATTTTGCGAGGTCAAGCCGGAATATGCAAAAACTGCCCGTCCTGGTGACGTCATCGTCGGCGGTCAAAACTTTGGGTGCGGTTCCTCGCGTGAACATGCGCCGATTGCGATCAAAGGCTCGCAGGCGAAGTGCGTCATCGCACCGTCATTCGCGAGAATATTTTTCCGCAATGCCATCAACATCGGTCTGCCAATTTTGGAATGCCCCGAAGCGGCGGCGGACATCGCCGAGGGAGATGATATTGATATCAATCTTTCCACGGGTGAAATCTTCAATCGTACCAACGGACATCGCTATCAGGCACAGCCGCTTCCCGATTTCGTTTTGAAGATCGCCGATGCAGGCGGTATCGTCAACTTCCTCAAAACCCACGATATTCAGGATTTGCTTGCATGACCTATCGCATCTGCCTCCTCCCCGGCGATGGCATCGGCCCTGAAGTGATCGCCGCCGCGCGTGACGTCTTGACTTCGCTCTCAATTCAATGGGACTTCGTTGAATGTGGAATCGGCTTTGGGGAATACGAACGTTCAGGCTCACCCCTGCCTGATTCAACACTCCAAGCCATTCGCAACGCTGACGCCGCTTTGCTCGGCGCTGTCACCACGCCGCCCAACATTCCAAATTATTTTTCCCCCATCGTGCGGATGCGCCAATCACTCGATCTCTACGCCAACCTGAGGCCATGCAAGTCCATTCCTCATGAGTCATCACGGCAGGGCATAGACATGGTCATCGTGCGCGAAAATACGGAAGGACTCTACGCTGGCATCGAGCGGATCGAGGATGACGGTAACCGAGCAATCACAGAGCGCGTCATCACACGCAAAGCCTCCGAACGCATCATTCGCAAAGCATTTGATATCGCAAGACGAAGAGAACGCAAGATCGTTCACGTCGTTCATAAAGCCAACGTATTGCGTCAAGCCTGCGGACTGTTTCGTTCAGCGGCATTGGACATCGCAAAAGAA
>JAEURI010000211.1 GCA_016789225.1 Anaerolineales bacterium | reverse complement strand
ACCACTTCCCATTGACTTCCAAAGAGATAACCTAACCCGCCATACCCAAAGATCCATACTACTTCGCCCAGCACATCATAGAGAAGAAATTTACGAAACGGGTATTGTGTCGTTCCTGATAGAAGGTTTACAGGCAGGGCTATGGCTGTGACTAGGAAACGGGAGAAGAAGATGGACAGCGGCCCCCAGCGTTGAAATGATTTTTCTGCTTCCAGCCATTGTGGTGTTCCACTAAAACGTTTTAAAACGTATCCACGTGCATAGTATCCGATCGAATAGCTGAGATTGTCGCCCAGAATCACGCTGACGATCGCGATCAATGCTGTGATATGCCATGGCAAATATCCCTGCCGGGCAAACGCGCCTGCAGCAATTACAAGTACTGTACAGGGAAGTGGAATGCCCAGTCCGCCTATGAATACAACAACCCCCAGCAGGGGAGCGCCGTAGTTGATAATTTGTGTAAGTAAAAAATCAGACATGAAGGAAAACGCTTATGGGTCGCTTTGCGGCGGAACGGGAGTGTCTGGCGGGACCGGTGTCAGTGGGGGGAGAGGTGCGGCTGGAGGAGCAGGCGTCGGCGGAGGTTGATGCGCTAGAATCAGTTGCTTGACCGTCTCAAGCACATATCCATCCTGCTCTGGGTAGAACTCATCGTTCAATTGTTTAAGGCTTTGCTTGTGATGTTTTTCCGGGTCGATGTTCAGCGCTTCGAAAAGAATCTCGGGAGTGACGCCGTAGTTGTGCGCAATGAAAGGGATGGTCATCCAATCTTCAATGTTTTCCACATCGGTTTCAAGCTCGCCCGAGAAAGGCGGAGGCGGACGATGCCCGTTGAGTTTTTTGAAAGCTCGAACCACCCTTAGACCAAAAATAAGAATCAACATCACCCCAAGAATGCTCAGGGTGATGTTGAGAATACGCTTGTGTTGCTCAGACACTATTCCTGCCACTCCAGTTCGAAATCGCCGACGAAGACCGTGTCGCCATCTTGAATTCCGGCTTCACGCAACGCCGTGTCTACGCCGAGTTTTTGCATCATGCGTTGGAAGCGGCGTACAGAGCCGTAATGTTCCCAATAGGTCATCTTGGCGGCGCGCTCAATGGCAACCCCGGTGATGCGCCATTTGTCGCCATCTTCGCGATGGATATCGAATTGATTAGGATCCACCTCCGGCTTGTAGACGGGCAGCGCCTCCTCCTCCATTTGTTCTGCTGGCAGTTCCTGGAGCAGTTTATACGCTGACACTAAAATGTCGCGCGTATTGGTGCGTGCCATTGCAGAGGCGGTAACGATCTCCACTTTTTTCGTTTTGAAGCTGGCTTTTATTTCCTTCAACCGTTCCTGCACATCTGGTTGGTCGATCTTGTTGATGACCACCACCTGCGGCTTTTTCCCAAGCTTTGGGTCGAACAGCGATAGTTCGGTGTTGATCTGGCTGTAATCGGCAAGGGGATCATCGGAGAGTCCGTCGATCATGTGAATGAGCACGCGCGTGCGTTGGATGTGCCGCAAAAAATCATGCCCTAACCCGGCACCTTCATGTGCGCCTTCGATCAAGCCAGGAATGTCTGCCATCACAACCGTCGTTTCCTCGTCAATTTTTGCGACGCCAAGGTTGGGCTCAAGCGTGGTGAATGGATAATCACCAATCTTCGGCTTGGCGTTCGTCAGCACGGAGAGGAGGGTAGATTTCCCGGCGTTGGGCAGGCCGATGATGCCGATATCCGCGATCAGTTTAAGTTCGAGGCGCAGCATCTTCTCTTCGTGAGGTTCGCCGCGTTCCGCCATTCGCGGAGCCTGATTGCGCGAGGTGGCGAAATGCTGGTTGCCGCGTCCACCGCGCCCGCCTTTGCAAATGACCAATTGCTGGCCGGGGTCGGTCAGGTCACCCAGCAGGTCACCGGTCTCGGCATCGTAGATCACGGTTCCAGGCGGAACGTGGATGATGAGGTTTTTTCCACCGCGACCGCTCATTTGCGAAGCGCCGCCATTGGCGCCGTCATCTGCCCCAAATGACTGTTTGGGACGAAAGTGTGAAAGTGAATTAAGCGTTGGCTTGACTTCCAGAATCAGATCGCCGCCTTTACCGCCATCGCCACCGTCGGGGCCGCCGCGTGGTTCGTATTTTTCACGACGAAAATGGACCATTCCATCGCCACCTTTGCCGGATTTTACATGAATGTTGACTTGATCTATGAACATAGTCCCTCCATTATAACGGGTGATGGGGACCCAAATCCCTTTTCCAGATGGTGCTGCGAAATTGAAAGTTTGGCTGTTTCCGTTTGACTGCCCTTTCAAAAAAATAAGACTTTTGTCATGGCTTTACAATGATAAGACAGGTCATTGCAGGGATAATCAGAATCAGGTGAAAAAATGGAACAAGAGGAAGATACAAGGATAAAACCCATCATCCTGATCGTGGATGACGAGCCTTCCATACGAATGGGGCTCTCCGCCACTATTAGCCGCCATGGATACCGGGTGATTACAGCCGAGAATGGCAGTGATGCGATCCTTAAAGCCAAGGACAATCATCCCGACCTGATCGTTTCCGATATCATGATGCCGGTCTTGAACGGGTTTGATATGAAGAAGCAGATGGGGGAAGAGCCTGATCTTGCCTCCATTCCCTTTATTTTTTTGACGGCACGCACATCTCTGGATGACCGCTTGAGCGGCCTTCGCGAAGGGGCGGATGATTATGTAACCAAGCCTTTCACCCCTGAAGAGTTGATCGCCCGCATTGAGGCGGTATTGCGGCGTGTCGAACGGGAACGTGAACGGGGACGCGAGATCGCCAGGCAGGATGCCAACGAGGAAATGGAAAAACTACGCAGCGAGCTAATGAAAAATTTCCGTCATGAGCTGCGCACCCCTCTGAGCAATGTCATGATGTCGCTGGAAATGGCGGTCAATAATAAATTTGAGAATCCTGACGAGCTGGGCGAATTCATCCGTATCGCTCATTCCAGCGGGGATAGGCTTGAGTCTCTGGTTGCGGATATTATCCTGCTCACGGATATCGACCAGAACGAACTGAACCGGGTTCGCCAAAGTATTGATCCTGAACTGCATATCCTCCAGCCGATCAAACGCAGGCTGGCGCGCTATGAATCCAAATCTCTAAATTTCATTCATGCAATTTCTCTGGCTGAACAGATCAAGGCGCCTCGCAGGGAATTTATGCAGGCTCTTGTGCATCTGGCAGACAATGCATTCAAGTTCAGCCCGGATGGCGGGACGGTCTTTCTCAAAGTCCATTCCGGCTTGAATGATGGAACGGTCATTACCATCGAGGATACAGGGGAGGGGATTCCGGCAGAGCTTCGCGAAAAAGCCTTCGAGCGTTTCTTCCAGTTGAGCCAGGGCGATGCCCGCGAACAGCAGGGACTTGGGGTAGGATTAACTATCGCACGTGCCGTCTTTCAATCCCTGGGCGGCGAGGTGAGAATCCTGGATAGCATTAAGGGATGCAGTGTACAAGCCAGCCTGCCTGGTTTAAGGCCGGATGATATTTATTATGGATGAGAAAACGATCCCGTTAAACAAGCTGCCAGTGGATGTGAAAGTACAGTTGAGTGCAGGAAAGAAGGCAGGCCCCGGCCTTGACTATCGCGCCTTGTTCGAGCAGACCGGGGAATGCGTGTTCATTATCGGGCTGGATTTCAAAGTTATCACTGCAAATCCGCAGGCACTTCTTTTGTTGGGGTTTACTGAAGAGGAACTTTTTGGGACACCGGTGGAATATATTCTTTCTCTGGATGATTCGGCTGAGCGAGAGATGATCCTCGACCGGCGCATTCACCTTACCGAGCATACCCTTCGAAAGAAAGATGGTTCTACTCTGCCGGTTGAGCTGAGCATTTCAGTGGTGCATAACGAGGCCAACCTGCCGATTTATATTCAACTGATCGCGCGGGACATCACGGAACGCAAGCAGAACGAGCGCATTCTCAAGCGCAATATGCGCGCCCAGTCCATCATCGGCGAGGTAACGGCGGTTTTATTCCGTTCCTCCAATATCGAGGCGGTGCTGCCGCAGGTGTTGGAGTCGCTTGGTTATGCCCTGGGCGTTTTCGGGTGTGCGGTTTTCAGTGTAAGAGGCTCGACGCTGCGAATCAAAAATCAATGGGTAGAACCAACCCACCCTGGGTTCGAGGCGAGGATGGTCATCGGTCCCGTGCTCAATTCTTTGATCGAAGTTCCAGACCGGGTCTTTTCTGCTACTGATATTCCCATTGAATTCCCAGATATTTCACATGTTTCCATGTTGGCGATCCCGATCCAGGGGGTGATGGGGTCGTGGGGATTTCTTGGGTTGTTCGATAAGGAAGACCAGCTTGCATGGCTTCCTTCGATCTTTGATATTGTGCAAACGACAGCCAACCTGCTTGGGGCTGCATTCGAACGCATTCATCATGAGGAGACCCTGCGCTTGAGCGAGCGAAGAAACCGCATTATTGTGGATGCCCTGCCGGATCTGCTCCTGCGGGTGGACCGCTCGGGGCGGATCTTTGATTACAATGTAAACCCTTCTCATTCTCTACATCTTGATCCTGAGTCTGTGATCGGAAAGAACCTGCATACTTTGTGGAACGATGAAGTGGCTGCAATGCTTCTTCCAGGGGATGCAGAAAATGCATTCTTTACTTCACCGTGTACTGTGGAGAATTTCCGTCTGGCTCATCAGGATAATATTTTTGAAGCACGTCTATTCCCCTTGAGCAAGATGGAGGCGTTGATCATTGTGCGCGACATTACCGAGCAGGCACGGCTCAACCAGATGAAGTCTGATTTTATCAACCGTGCTTCGCATGAATTGCGCACGCCGTTGACAGCTTCGATTCTCATGACCGAGTTGCTGCGGCAGGGCGGGCCACCTGAAGAGATGCAACAGTATATCGATGCTCTTTCGGGTGAGTTGAATCGCCAGAAGAATTTGATCAATCAATTGTTGACGGCGGGCAGGTTGGAGCGCGGCACGATGCCGATCGAACCTGTTGTGCTGGATTTGATCCCCGTGTTACATGATTCGATCTCGGCTGTCAAGCCGATGGCAGACAAGCGCGGGGTTAAAATCCTTTTGAACGCACCGATTCAACCGCTTTACATCAGAGGTGATGCGAATGGATTGCAGCAGGTGTTCATTAACTTGATCAATAATGCGGTCAAATTTTCTCCGGATGACAGCAGGGTGGAAATATTGGCGGCTCGTGATGAAGCCGAAACGCGCATCTCTGTCATGGACCTGGGGCTGGGGATTCCGCCCGATGCCATGCCGCATCTCTTTGGGCGTTTCTACCGCGCGCGAAATGCAACCACAGCGGAGATTCCCGGCAGCGGCCTTGGGCTGTATATCGTTAAAACGATTTTGGGGGAAATGGGCGGTTCGATCTCTCTGAAGAGCAGGCTGAACGAGGGAACGACATTTACTGTAAGTTTGAGGAATGGACAGAGTTAACCTTTATCACTTGGGAGCGTGAACAAAAACGTTGCGCCTTTGCCCGGGCCCTCTGATTCGACCCAGATTTTGCCGCCGTGGGTTTCTATGATGCGCTTGACAATTGCCAGGCCAACCCCCGTACCTTCGCTTTGATTATCCAACTTGTTGAACAGGCCAAAAATGGTTTCACGGTATTTTGGGTCGATTCCCAATCCGTTATCTCTAACGAAGACAGTGGGTTGGACCCCTTCATGAACACCGATCTCAATGCGAGGAGAGCTTTGGCTGCCGGTATATTTTGAGGCATTGTCAATAAGATTTTCGAACACTTCTCTCAGGCGTAGCCGGTCTCCATGTACCGTGGGAAGGGACGGTGAAATATGAATCTCCACATTCTTCGCCTGGATGCGTGCATTGATGACTTCTGCGGCTTCCCGGGCGATAACGCCCAGGTCAACGGGTTCGAGCGGGTTGACGGTATGTCCGAGGCGGGATAACTCCAACAGGTCTGACAGGGTCTTATAAAGATTGTCTGTCGCCTTCGAGATGCGCCGGAAATCCTTATACACCGTTTCCAATTTATTTTCGCGAATATCCCTTTCAACACTGCCTAAAAATGCCTTGATCGTGACAATGGGGCTTTTTAATTCGTGGGAGACGGTGTAGGTAAATCGTTCCAATTCGGCGTTTTTGTTCTCAAGTTCGGTAATGAGCCTTTTTCGTTCCGCCAGTTCGAATTGCAATTGGTCGAAAAGGGTCGCTTTATCGATTGTCAGTGCGGCTTGTACGGCAATGTTTTCCATCAATTGGATCTGGTCTGACGAGAAGGCATTCACCTGCTTGCTTTGTACAGAAAGGATCCCAATGATACGTTCTTTGGATATAAGAGGTACGCCCAAAAATGTGCGGAGGATCAGGTTGTTATCATTGACGGCCGCGTATTTGTCGCCGCTTTCCTGCAGAGTCATGTCTGGCAGGTAAATTGTCTTTCCCTCGAAGATCACGGCGCCCGTCAGGCCGGGCCTTGTGCTGAGGCGGCGTGAGGCGGATTCCAAGGGCGCACCCTCGTAAAAGAAGATCGGATAGTTGACGATATCGGTCTCATGATTGTAGATGGCGACATAGAAGGCATCTACTGCGAAGAGATGAATGATCTCGTCCTGAAGA
Source organism: Anaerolineales bacterium (assembly GCA_016789225.1). Taxonomy (GTDB): domain Bacteria; phylum Chloroflexota; class Anaerolineae; order Anaerolineales; family Villigracilaceae; genus Villigracilis. Next base: position 7,594 of record JAEURI010000211.1, on the reverse strand, counting down.
GCATGCAGGGTGCTGTATAGGTCCTGACCTGCGGCAAGGGAATTACTAAGTTTATACAGAAGCGACATTTCATCGGCCCGAGAGCGGTACTTTTCCTGGCTGGCGGTCAGTTCCCGGGTCCGTTCGAGGACGCGCTTTTCGAGGTCCTGGTTGAGGCGGCGGGTTTCGTCTTCGGCAGCTATCCGTTCTTCCACCTGTTTTTGTGCCTTGGCCAGCGCTCGTTCCACCTGATCAACCGAGATACGGATCATGTAAGCGGAAATAAAAAAGACGAGAGTGGTGATCAACAAAACGGAGATATCCGTTATGGGGCGATCGATATTCGTAAGGAGACCTGCACGTCCCGCAATGACCAGGCCAACCCCGGCCAGCGAAAATAGCAGGGCAGCCATGTACCCGGCATGCCTGCCGATGAACAGACCAGACCCGATAACGACAAGCACGAGCAGGGTATATGCAGGGCCCTGTACCCCCGCTCCGCCCCAAGCTACGCTGAGCAACCACGTGCCGAACAAGCTCAATGTAAGGTAGGCAGCAAGAATGGTTTGATTGGCCTTGATGAGTTGGATAAGGATCAGGCAAATGCCCAGAGCTACGATCGAATTGCGAAGGAAATTTGCCCATATCTCTTCCCGGTTGATCAGGTAAATAACCCCGCTGAACAGAACAAGAACCACCATGAAAGTGGCAGCTTGGATGAGGATCGTTCGGATATCCTGTGGCTCCAGAACATCAGCCAGCCTGAATAACTTGCTTTTATCCTGACTATTCTTCATATTTCCTTATCCGGAGGTTTTAATTAAAGTGGTGCTTTTTGTTCAACAAGCCAGGATTATAAGAGCAATGAATTGGCGCGATCGATTTCCCCAAGCATGTTGTAATGCAGCCGTCTAGAATCGATAATGCGCAGTGGAACAAAAAGAGGCAGATGAATTCTATCACCTGTCTCTCTGCACTGACGCTCCTGCTATAATCATATCGTTATGAACTGGCACAAAATCACCCTCGAAATTTCCACCTCAGGCAAGGGACTTCATGACATTACATCAGTCATCCGTGCGCAATTGAAGGAATGGGACGTGCGAGAAGGGATGTGTTTCTTATTCCTACAACATACCAGCGCATCTCTGGTCATCAGCGAGAATTGGGACCCAACTGCCCGCGCTGACTTGGAAACCTTCATGGAACGCCTCGTCCCTGAACGGGATACCTGGTACACCCACGATCTGGAAGGACCCGACGACGCCACCTCTCACATCCGCTCAATGTTGACCGATACCAGCCTTACCATCCCTGTGGATAATGGCGATCTCTCGCTCGGCACCTGGCAGGGAATTTATGTTTTCGAGCATCGTGCCTGTCCGCATAGACGGAATGTGCTGATGCGTGTGTTGTCAGTGGAGTAAAAAAACAGACTTGCTTTCGGCAAGTCTGTTTTTATCTAAGCTTCAATATAGAAGCGGATGCGATTCAGCGTTGTCCATTCGGTGGTTCCATCGTCGAATTCCACTTCCAACCGGTCACCGTCTGCGCTTCGCACAGTTACGTCATAGTACTGGTCATCTCTTGCGGATTTACATTCCACTTCTTCATCTGCTGATACAGCATATTCTTCAAGGTATTCTTCTTGAGTCCATTCCTCCTCGCCCGTATCAAAGCGGATGTAAATATCCTCTTCTGAAATGTTTAATATGGTGGCAGGATAAAAATAATCATCCTCATCCCAATATGCATAAACGCGGTCACCTTCGTTCCAATATTCCATGTATTCTCCTCTTCTTTATGGGTTTGGCATTCTTACAAAAAGAAGCCGGATGAATTTTATCACCCGGCTTCCCAATCTCTAACCTCTTACTTCTTCACACCAAATTTCTTCATCAAAACATCCTTCAGAGTTGGCTGACCGATCTCCTGCAACTCATAGCGGACTCGCTGACTCGGCTTATTGATCTTGATGACACGGCTCAAATCAATCGGCGTACCAATGATGACCATATCCACATCAGACTTGTTGATGGTCTCTTCGAGTTCACGGGTTTGCTTTTCGCCGTAGCCCATCGCCGGGAGGATTGCACCCGTCTTCGGATATTTCTCGAAGGTCTTGGCAATCGAACCGACAGCGAACGGACGCGGATCCACGATCTCTTTTGCACCGAAGCGGCGGGCAGCAACATAACCAGCGCCATAGGCCATTTCACCGTGTGTAAGGGTCGGACCATCTTCCACGACCAACACACGCTTGCCGAAGATGGTATCAGGATCATCGACGAAGAGCGGAGAGGCTGCTTCGATCTGGGTGGCATTCGGGTTCAACTTGCGGAGCGACTCGCGCAGTTTAATGACATTCTCTGCATCGGCAGTATCGACCTTATTGATCACGAAACAATCCGCCATGCGGACATTGGTCTCGCCGGGATAGTATGTCGATTCATGTCCGGGGCGATGCGGGTCTGCAACCACGATCTGATAATCGGGCACATAAAATGGGAAGTCGTTGTTCCCGCCATCCCACAACACAATGTCCGCTTCAGCTTCGGCTTTGCGGATGATCTTCTCGTAATCCACGCCTGCATAAATGATCACGCCGCTATCAATGTGCGGTTCGTATTCCTCGCGTTCTTCGATGGTGCATTCGTATTCATCGAGGTCATCATACGAAGCATAGCGCTGCACTTCCTGCGCGACGAGATTTCCATACGGCATCGGGTGACGGATGGCGGCGACTTTGTAGCCCATCTCTTGCAAGACGGCTGCCACGCGCCTCGTGGTCTGACTTTTGCCTGATCCCGTCCGAACGGCACTGATCGACACGACAGGCTTGTTCGACTTGATCTGCGTGTTCTTCGTGCCCATAATACGGAAGTCCGCACCGGCAGCGTTGACCATGCTGGCTTTGTGCATCACATATTCATGCGGCACATCACTATACGAGAAGACGACCTGTTCTGCGCCATATTTCTTGATGAGGTCGAGCAGTTCTTCCTCGGCTCGGATGGGGATTCCGCTTGGGTACAAGTCACCAGCCAACTCTTTCGGGTAGACGCGTCCTTCAATGTCGGGGATCTGGGTGGCGGTAAAGGCTACAACTTCGTAATCCTTATTCCCTCTAAAGAAGGTGTTGAAGTTGTGAAAATCGCGCCCTGCGGCGCCCATGATGATGGTTTTGATCGGCATAGGAAACTCCTGTGCATGTCATCCTGAGGAACTTGTCCCGCAAAACGGGGCGTAGTCCGAAGAGACCCGGGGTGGGATTTGAGCCCTCCGTTTTTACCCACGATGACATTTACGATAGTTAATATCTAATCTAAAAGAAATTGCCTCGCTGGTGAAGTAACGTTTAGCCTGATTTTGGCATGACAGATTTGTCCCCTTTTGAAGTTCTGCGCGTTTTCTCTGTGAATGCATTTATATAGGTACCCTCGCGAGAGAAAGGAACTGCATGTTAGGATATGAAGCAGTAAAGACAAGACAGATGAATCCGAACGAACTTCCAGACCTGATTACCGCCGCCAAAGGCAATCCCGCCGCGTTCGGCAGGCTGTACGACCTGTATCTCCAGCCTGTCTATCGCTACCTATACAGCCGCCTTGGCAATGCCCATGAAGCGGAGGATGTCACGTCTCAGACATTCATCACTGCCTATGAGGCGCTGCCCAAGTATCGGGAGCAGGGTCAATTCACGGCGTGGTTGTTTCAAATTGCTCGCAGCAAGATGAACGATCATTTTCGCAGGAACAGGTATGAGGTCGAGTTGGATGCGGCAGAAAGAATGTCCGCTGGGGAGGATGCGCTCAGTGCGCTCATCCACGATGAAGAGCTGGTCAGGCTCCGATCTGTCATCAAGAATTTGAACCCCGAAGAACAGGATCTCATCCGGTTGCGTTATGTGGCGGACCTGACCTTCGTGGAAATAGCAGACTTGCTTGGCAAGCGCGAAGACGCCGTGAAGAAAACCATGTACCGACTGCTGGCGCGGTTGAAGAGCCAGATGGAGTGAGCATGAACGATCAGAATCCATCCCCTGAATTTGAAGAGAAGGTTCGCAAAGCGATGAAGGCGCCCGATGCGTCTCCTGAATTTGCAACCCGATTACGCAACGAACTGGTAAGGAGACCAGTCCAAATGAAAACGAAAATCTTTAAACCCGCCTGGGCTGTGGCATTCGCCCTGGTGCTGATGGCTTTTGCGATCAATGCCCCAACCCTTGCTGCGGCTGTTGGAAAAATCTTTGGTTACGTGCCTGAGGTCGGTTTGGTCGAAAGCACGAATGGTTTGCGCATGTTGGCGGAACCTGTTTCAACGACCCGCGACGGAGTTACGTTGACCATTTCGCATGTGTTCGTTTACCCGGACCGTGTGGAATTGCAATATGCGGTGAGTGGTATTGCGCCCGAAAATGATGGTTGGCAATCGGAAGAATCCGCATCCAACCCAACTGTATTTTGCGGCGGTGTGAACCCTGGCGGCACGTACAACAAAGCTGGTGACGCGCGTTTGCGTCTGCCTGATGGCACAACCCTTGAACGCGATTACACGGGCAAATATCCGCAGAACGTGTTTGTAATGCAGCCTGTGTACGAGGCCGCCATCCCTGCGGATGTGAATACGCTGGCTTTTGTACTTGATTGCGTCCCGCAGGCTCGCCTCGGAGCCGTGCCCGAAAATTGGGAGATCTCGTTTGACTTGATCAGCATTCCTGCCGGAACCGTCGTGGGTGAACCTGTGATCGAAGTGACCCAGCCCGCGGTGACGGAGGAAGCGCCCGCCTCACCTTCACCTGAAGCTGCTTTCCCTGTTCCCCAAGTGACAGTGGCCCTCGAGCGAATCATTCCGACCGACGCCAACACAGTTATCTATTTCCACCTCAACATGGAGAACGCTGACCCGTCTTTGATCTCCATCATGCCGCGCAGTGTTTATATCGTCGACTCGCAGGGGCAGCAATTCCGCATGATTGGTTCATTCGTCTGGCAGCCTTTTGAACACAAAGTTGGAACTTCCTTTGAGTTTGTCAGTGAAGGCAAGCCTGCGCCCGGTCCCTTGACCGTGGTGGTGGACGAGGTTATTGCCTACTACATGCCGCTCTACACCGAACCGCCACAGGCAACTGCCGAAGAAATGACCTTTACCTTCGATGCGGGCGAAGACCCACAATATGGACAATTATGGGCACTGAACAAGGCTTTCACCATCGCTGGTTATGACTTTGATATCATCTCTGTACAGGCCGTTACCTTCTCGGACATCGAAACACCCAACTATATCGATGGTTCACAAGGATACGACTACGGCTATCAGTTCATCGTGGAGGCGGATCCATCTCTTGGCTTGAGCATTGAAATGGACATCCGTGCTGACCAATGCTGGATAACAGATGTCAAGAAGATCGAGCCTTCTCCTTTACTTTACACTCAGTTGTGTAAAGGCGGCTATCCGACCGGGCAAGTCTCAATCACCATCCGTGAGATGTCCATCACACTGGAAGATGATCTGAAAGTTGAGTGGAAGCCGTAAAATAAAAAGTAGGTCACGCACAGGCGTGACCTACTTTTTTGTTCTTCTCACCGGAGCTGTCAGACAATGGATGGCTCCATATCCGTTCACTAATTTATTCAACTCTGCGCTCAGCACACGAAAGCCGCGCCGCTCCAATTCCTGAATGACGCGCGTATTGGTGGAAAGCGCCATAATGACGGTCTTGTTTCCCAGGTTAAGCAGGTTGGTGGCGAAGTTGGCCTGCTCCTTTTCATCCACTTCAATAATGTCGATATTTTTCCCCGAGAGGAACTCGCGAAAGCTGCCCAGTTCCTCAATGACAGGAATATCCATGTTGCGCGAAATGCGAATCACCTCGCGTTGGTCAAGCTCATGCCCGTAAGCCATGACCAGATCCGGCGCGAGCGGAATCCAGAACATGTCGAGATGCATCAGGTGCATGTGCTCATCGGTGGGAGCGCCATACAAAGAGGCTTCTTCCACATGTCGTTTGTTGACCGCGGCCACGATCTGGATGCCCTGCCTCTCCAAATGCACCCCGATCTTCTTGCTTAGATTTTTAACTGCAGAAAGGGAAGTTCGTGCGCCGACGCCAATGTAACAGGTATCGCCCAGTACGGCTACATCGCCGCCTTCCAGAGTGCCGTGGTCAAGTTCGATGAATCCATTACTGTATCCGAGCTCGATCAACGCCTGTTTGAAGACCTGTACTTCGGGCTTGCGGATTTCCCATTTCAACGCCGAAAGGGCAATGCGGTCAGTCAGCGCCTGCGATTGATCTCTGCCGTAAAAGATGTTGGCGAGGGGCAGTTCATACGAGAGGCTAAGCAGATGATTCAGTCTGACCGCCCCCGTCTCTCCGTAGGCATTTACATCCTCCTGCAGGACCTTTTTAATTTCTTGTTGAACCTGCAAATAGACTTCGTCGATATCCCCGTGAATGCCCTCATGGGAAAAGTCCGCTATTTTTCGTTCACGGTAGGTTTCGTAGTACTCACTTGCTCTTCGCAATAATGCCTGTTCGATCTCTGCCGCGGTTTTGGGCGCATCAGAGACCTCCGTTTTTGACAACGCCTTTGCCAGCGCATCTTTTGCACGTGTAAAGAGAATTCCCTCCGCTTCGATCAGCTCCTGCATGTGACGGAATTCCTGCCGCGCCTCCTGGACATCGTAGTAACTGAAAAAAAGGCTCTTCGACTTGGGCAATAACTGTCCAAGCAGTGCCTCGATGCCCGGTTCCCCCCAGACCAATACCTCTTCAAGCCGGTGTGTCTCGTCAAATAAATTGGGTTTCATAGATACCGATAAAAAAACAGACCAAACATTTGTAAACGTTCAGTCTGTTTCGTTATTTATGGATTGCCTATATGCCTCAACCTACATCACGTCCGGCGATTGAATATCAAGCAACCTCAGCGCATTCGAAATAACCTGTTTCGAAGCCGCTACCAACCGCAGACGAGCATTCTTCACCTTCTCGTCATCGTTCTGTAAGACAGGCACAGCATGATAGAACGAATGGAAGGCGTTCGCCAGATCGTAGGCGTAAGTTGCCATGATCAACGGACGATATTCCTCTGCCGCCTGCTGCACTTTCTGCGGGAACTGCGACATCTGCTCGATCAGCTCGATTTCCTGCTTTGTAAGCTCATAATCAAAGGTGGCACTCGTCACGTTGCCAGCCTTTTTCAAAATGGAGTTGGCGCGAACATGCGCGTTCTGGATATATGGACCGGTACGCCCGTCGAATGACAGCGCTTCGTTGATGTCGAAGACAATGTCTTTGTTGTTATCCACCGAAAGCATCGAATAGACCAACGCACCCAAACCGATCTGCTGGGCGATCTGCTCGCGTTCTTCAGCGGGAATATCCACACTCTTTTCGGCATTCACCGAAAGCACGCGTTTCACAGCTTCGTCATACACTTCTTTGAACAAAACCACACGTCCCTTGCGGGAAGACATGGCGCCTTCGGGCAGGCTCACGAAGCCATAGCCGAGGTGATAACACTTCTCCGATTGCGGAAAGCCCCACAACTTGAGAATGGCAAATGCTTGTTGCAAGTGCAATGCCTGGCGCGAGTCAACGACATAGATC
>JAEURI010000154.1 GCA_016789225.1 Anaerolineales bacterium | reverse complement strand
GTGTATCCAAAAAAGAGTAACACGACCTTTCCGCGCTGTTCGCTCAAACGGAATGTCCCGCCGTCCGCTTTTGTCAATTCGATCTCCGCAGCATAAGGGTAGGGAGTCCCATAACTTGTACCACGATAGGAAGGCGGCTGTGCAAGCAAGAAGGATGCTACGGCGGCAAAACCAGTAATAAGGAGGATGCCGAATCCCGTCCACATTAATTTTCTATCCATCATAAACTCCGATACTAAAAAAAATCCGCCGCCTCAACGGCGGCGGATTTACCATTTTATTTTAGAGCCACAGCCGTGCCGATCAAATACAGTGCCGGGTAGAAGAAGATCCAGACCAGGTCCACAAAGTGCCAGTAGACAGCAGCGGCTTCCACACCCCAATGTTTCTCAGCCGTGTAAATGCCTTTGCGGGCATTGTTCCACACCACAGCCAGGAAGATCAAGCCGGTAAGGACGTGGAAGGCATGCATGCCGGTCATGAAGTAGAACACGCCTCCCATCGGACCCGTGGCCGGGGTGCCAGAAAAGACCGTCAGCCCTTCGTGAGCCGCTTCGGGCCATTCTACAAAGATCACGCCGAGGAAGAAGCCCAACCCCAACACAAAAGTGATCAGGGTATTATTCATGAAGGACTTGGTATCGCCGTGAGCCATGGCGGTCTCGCCGCGGTTCATGAAAAAGGAGGAAACCAGCAGTACGGCGGTCACCAACAGACCCAGAACCTGATTCAACGCTTCGGGGCGGGTATTGCCCAACAGGTTCACGCGCATCACCATCAAACCGCCGAAGACGAAGGCATCCGAAAGCAGGAACAACCACAAACCGAGCCGGTTGCTGCCCGTCTTGTATTCATAAGAATGTTCGTCGGTGCCATCTTCCTGGTTCAGCTTGTAGATGTGCATGTAATAGTACATCACAAGCGCGGCTTTGATGACTGCCACCACCAACAACAGGGGAACAGCCTCGAAGGAAACGGCTACAAAAAATTCAAGAACGGTCAATACAGCCAGATATACAAAAATCACAACACCCTGACCAAGGGCGGAGGATTTATCCTGAGAATGAGACATTAATTTTCTCCTCGCCTTTATTTATGTGTGCCTTTGTCAGGCTCGATGAATTTCACATACCCGGCGTCTTTCAAACCATAGTCGTAGGGCTCACCCACCACTTCAAAGGGCTGCTCGTAGTTGTGAACGGGCATGGGAGAGGGAACCTGCCACTCGGGCGAGCGCGAGTTCCACACATTTCCCTCGGCTTTTTCACCGCTCTTGATGCTTTTGAAAAAGTTATAGAAGAAGATCAGCACCGAAAGAGCAATGAGGAAACCAGCAATGGTCAACACGAGATGAGCACTGTCTATGCCGAGCGCAGGATCATAGTCCGCGATGCGGCGGCGCATACCAAGCAAGCCAACATACATCATGCCAAAGGTCAACACAAAGAACGAGGGGGTCATCAGCCAGAAATGGATCTTGCCGAGCGTCTCGTTCATGCGGCGTCCGGTCGCCTTGGGGAACCAGTAGTAGATGGCCGCAAAGAACGGGAAGACGAATCCACCGAAGATGGTATCGTGGAAGTGACCGACGATGAAGTAGGTGTCATGCAGGTGCAGGTCGGTAGACACAGTCGCATTTGGAGGGCCAGAGAGGCCACCCATCAGGAAGACGATAATACCGCCCAACACGAAAAGCATGGGGGTGGGCGTGGATATCTTGCCCTTCCAAAGCGTGGCAACCCATGAGAAGAACTTGACGCCCGTTGGCACCGCCACAAGCAGGGTGCTGTACATGAATGGAACGCGCAAATATTCGTTCATACCGGAGGTGAACATGTGATGCGCCCAGACCACAAAACCTACAAGGGCGATGCCAAGAGAAGACATGGCGATCCAACGGTAACCGAAGAGCGGTTTACGAACGAAGACCGGCAACAGTTCGGAGATCACACCCAAGCCGGGGAGAATGAATACATATACCGCAGGGTGTGAATAGAACCAGAATAGATGCTGGAAGAGCACGGGATTGCCACCCTTCGCAGCGTCATAGAAACCCATACCGAACAAACGCTGGAACATGACCGACTGGAAGGAGAGACCAATCAACTGGGTGGCGGTCAGGGCAATGAGCGAGGTTGCAATGGCGGCCCAAACGAGAATGGGCATACGCATGGCGGTCATGCCTTTGGAACGCATTCGTACCACGGTCACCAGTACATTCAGCGATCCAAGGATGGAGGACCATCCCGCCGTGAACACGCCGAGGAAGAACATCTGCATACCGACAGGAGCACGAGCAGAGAGGGGCGGATAACCCGTCCAGCCGGTGTCGAAACCGCCAAGGACAAGGCTCATGAGCAGGAGCACAGCCGCAGGAACAGCGATCCAATAGGAGAAAGCGTTCAGGCGCGGGAAAGCCATATCCTGGGCACCCAGCAGAAGCGGAACCACATAGTTAATGATGCCGGAGATACCCAACAAGATCGAAACGATCATGATCATGCCGTGCAGGGACATCAGGGTATTGTAAAGTTGAGGGCCGTTCTGACCAAAGAGCTTTATATCCAGGGTCAGAAACTGCAGTTGGGACGCGGCCAACTCGGCACGGAAGATCAGGGCGAACAAACCGCCAATGCTGATCAGCGCCAACGCCACAAGTGTATATTGAATGCCGATCACTTTATGGTCGAGCGAAACGTTGGCGTATTTATCCCACCCGGTATGATGATCTTCATGGTGGTCCGGGGTATCGATGCCACGCGCCCATTTGATCCAATCGCTGGTGACCCCGGAGCCGACCAGAAAGAAGAGAACGCCTAAAAACCCACCCAGAACCCAGGCAGGTTCTGTGAAGAAGAACGTGTCTGTGGCTGTTAAGCCCATCAACGCACGAATACCTGTCACCAGTCCGGCTCCCACAAGGGTGCCGATCAACTGCCAGAATAAACCGCGCGCAAGAGCACTGGAAAAGAATCCCTTCATAGTGTTAATCCTTCTCGATTTATTTCAAAGTTTTGATGTATGCGATGAGATTCGCAATTTCTTCATCCGTTAGCGCATAAGGAGGCATAACAGAAGGAGATTGGAAGCCTGCCACGATCTTGGCGTTGGGGTCAAGGATGGACTCGGCAAGGAAGGCATCATCCGCAATCACAGTAGTGCCGTCTGCAAGAGCTACTTCGGAGCCTGCCAGGTTGAACCAAGTGGGACCGGTCATTGGGGTGCCATCCACAGAGTGGCAGCCTATGCAGCCGTTCCGCACAGTCAGCAACTTGCCCTGACCTTCAGGGGTCTGGGCGGCTGCCGCAAGGGCCTGTTGTTCCATGATCCAGGCATCATAATCCGCCTGGCTGGATACAACGATGGGGCCCTCCATGCTGTAATGTGACATACCGCACAACTCGGTGCAACGCACTTTGTAATTGCCTTCAAGCGTCGGCGTGACGCGATATTCGGTCACACGACCAGGCACAATGTCTTGTTTGAGGCGAAATTCGGGAACCCAGAAGGAGTGGATGACATCCGCCGATTCCATCTTGAGAACAACCTGCTTATCTACAGGAAGGTGCAATTCTTCGCTGACGATCCCATACTCGGGATATTCAAATGTCCAGGTAAACTGCCGGGCCTTAACATTGATCACCAGAGCTTCGGGGTCCACCCGGCGAACCTCTCCCAGGGAATATGCACCAAGGTAGGCAAAGACAACGACAATGATAAGCGGGCCAACCGTCCACCCGATCTCAAGATTGGTATTGCCTTCCATATGCTCGCCGTCCTTCATCTCCCCTTTCTTCTGACGGAAGACGATCAGGCTGTAGATGATCGGCGCAACGATGAGGGAAAACAGGAAGGAAACAACCATCACCTCCCAATGCCACAACTGGTCAATAGAGGCAGATTGCGCACTGGCTGCAACGGGATGCATTTGGTCTGCAAGCCCGGCGGCATCGAGGCCGAAGTATGTGAGGACGGTCATGACAACGACCAGAAGCCCCACAATCACAAAATGGATCATAGACTCTCTCTCCTAAAAAGATTGAAGCGGGGACTAGCCCCGATTATGACTAAAAATGGACAAATTCCGTAGAATTTGTCTCAATTTTCACAAGTTAGTATTATATCAAAGTCTTTTTTTCTTGTCACTATAAATGTACTGGCTTTTATAAAGGAATACTCATGAAATAACAAAGAGAAGAAATTGACTCAACAGACCGCACAACAACCAATAAAACCCGTCACCCATTCACATGGTGCGGACTGTATCAGGACAATCCCAATTCGTTCAGTAACTCAGCACTATGTTCCGCCGGACGAACACCCTCATAAACCTTCCTTATATTGCCTTCCGGGTCGATCAAAAAGGTGGTGCGCAATACACCTTCGTAAGACTTGCCCATGAATTTTTTCGGTCCCCATACGCCGTAAAGGTCACAAACTTTATGCCCATCATCGGCAAGCAGTGGAAAGGGAAGTTGGTACTTCTTTTTGAATTTGATGTGAGAGGCAACTGAATCAGGGCTAACGCCGAGAATGACCACCCCGGCCTTTTCGTAGGCAGAATAATCATCACGAAAACTACATGCTTCTTTTATACACCCGGCTGTATCGTCCTTGGGATAAAAATATAAAACAATATTCCTGCCGCGATAATCGGAAAGTTTTCGCAATACATTTGTGTCGTCCAACAATTCAAATTCTGGAGCGGGAATACCGGATGGAATAGGCATGAATGTTTTCTTTTCTGGAGGTTTAATGTGCGCTATTATACCTGCAATCATCCAGAGGTTTGTTATTTTTTGTACATAAAAATTATGGAAGGTAATGCCAGCCTCAAAACAATATCTGGTTTGCATTGTTCTGAACGAAGAACTTACACCTTTATCCATGAGACCATGCGCTTCGCTTAAAATCACAGGGTTGAGTTTTGTGACGAAAGCCTGGCTTTCTCAAAAAAGCCTAAAAATCGGCCGAACGCGCATACCTTACGGTATAATTGCGCCGCCTGTGCAGACGTAGCAGTGCAAGGGGATGTGCTGGAACTGGCAGACAGGCATGACTTAGGATCATGTGCCGCAAGGCGTGAGGGTTCGACCCCCTCCATCCCCACTATACTCCGTCGTCGCAGGATATCCCGCGAAACAATTCCCTGACCGAAATTGTCCCGCGGGAAAATCGTCTCCATGCCATGACGTAAAAAGGAATTTACTTTGAACATCGAAAAACAGTTTCAGGAAGATCACTCTGTCAAGCTGGTCGTGGAAGTGGACCAGGATAAGATGACCAGCTACAAAAAACGCGCGGCCACAAAAATCTCCCAGCGTGGTAATGTGCCCGGTTTTCGCCCCGGAAAGGCTCCCTATCACGTCATTGCCCGCATGTACGGTGAAGCGGCGATCACAGAGCAGGCCGTTGACCTTTTCATTGACAAAGAGTATTCAAACATTTTAAAGGAAGCAGATGTCAATCCTGGTGCATCCGGCTCGCTGGAGAACATCGAGAGCATGGATCCGCCCAAGTTCGTCTTTCGCGTGCCGCTGGCCCCAGATGTGGACCTTGGCGATTACACCTCCGTCCGCCTGCCTTACGAATGGCAGTCACCGGAACAAAAGGATGTAGATGCAGCGCTCGAAGATTTGCGCCAGATGTACGCCTCCACCGAAACCGTGGAACGGGCCATTGAACCCGGAGATTATGTGCTGCTGGATGTAAAATCCGAAACCCCTGAATTGAATCGCACCGGCTTTGCGACCTTCGTCCGCAAGGAAGAGCGCGACACCGAATGGCCTTACAACGGTTTCGCAAAAGAACTGACAGGGTTGACAGCCGGTGAATCCAAGACTGTTCAATACACCTTCCCCGAAGATTGGGAAGTGGAAGACCTGCGCGGCAAAAGCGTGGAGATCGAAGCCACCATCAAGACCGTGCGCGGAGTGACCCTGCCCGAAGTGAATGATGACTTTGCCAAGATGACGGGCGCGGGAGAATCAGTGGATCAATTACTGGAAGCCGTGAAGAAGGATGTCGAATCCCGCTCGCAGGCTGAGTACGACGATAAATACTTTGTTGAATTGATCGAGAAGGTAAAGGAAGGCGCCACGCTCAAGTATCACGAGCATACGCTCGAACACGAGGGCGAACATGTGCTTTCCGACCTGGCCAACCGCCTCTCACAGCAAAGCATGGACCTGGAAACCTATTTCAAGGTGCGCAACACCACGCGTGAGGAGTTCATCGAACAGGAAGTCAAGCCGGTGGCGAAGAAACGCCTTGAGCGCGGCTTGATCCTGGATGAGATCGTGCGCCGGGAAAAATTGCAGATCGATGATGAGTCGTTGAATGCTGAATATATGAATGCGCTGAACAACCTCGCCATGCAAGGCATGGACTTGAGCAAGATCAGCGGCGGAAAGAAAGGTCAACGTCAATTCAGCGAAGCCATTGCGATGGACTCAGCGAGCCGGGTGATGACCCGTAAGGCGCTGGATATGCTCAAGTCGATCGCGACGGGCAATTACAAGACCTTCGAAGAACGTGAGGCTGAAGTACAAAAAGCCGCTGAAGCCGCCAAGGCTGAAGAACCCCCTCAAGTTGAGGAATCTACCCCGGCGGAAGCTGGTGAAGAAAAAGCCGCAGAGTAACCAAGGCCCATTTCGGGCTGGCAGGTTCCGGCCCGGTTTGAGGCGAATGTATTGGAAACGTCAATCAAACTCTAATGAAAATCCAATACGGATTCGGTAGCATTGTCCCAATCAAAGAAGGAGACAACATGATTCCAGATTTCAAGAATGTAGTTCCGATGGTCGTTGAAAATACAGGCCGGGGTGAACGCGCGTATGATATTTACTCGTTGCTGCTGCGCAATAACATCATTTTTCTCGGCACACCGATTGATGACCAGGTTGCCAATGTGATCGTGGCGCAATTGCTGTTCCTGAACCATGAAGACCCGGAGAAGGAAATCCGCATGTACATCAACTCGCCCGGCGGGCAGATCTATGCGGGCTTGGCGATCTACGACACGATGCAGATCATTTCGAATCCGATCAGCACGGTGGCCGTTGGTGTGACCGCCTCTTTCGGGACCGTGCTGTTGACCGCCGGGACCAAGGGTCGACGCTACGCCCTGCCACATGCGACCGTGCATATGCACCAGCCCCTCGGCGGCGCTCAGGGTCAGGCGACGGATATTGAAATTCAGGCAAAGGAAATTTTGCGCCTGAAGAGCCTGCTGACTGGCGTGCTCGCCAAACACACAGGCCAGCCGATGGAAGTGATCGAACGCGATGCCGACCGTGATGCCTACCTGGATGCAAAACAGGCTGTGGATTACGGCCTGGTTGACCAGATCATCGACATGCCGGAGAAGATTGGAAAGTAGGCAGGAATAAGTAAGCAGTTGAGACCTTGAGGAGAAATCTTCGAGGTCTTTTTTATGGGTATAATGCGGACGCGTTATTCGTGAAATCGAAAATCCAAAATCGCAAAATGTAAATTGTATGATTCCTTCAAATATAAAAGCTCTCATTTTAGATATGGACGGCGTGATCTGGAAATCGGATGCGCCCATCGGTGACCTGCCTGCAACCTTTAATCGAATCCGCGAGCGCGGGTTGAAATTTGTCTTTGCCACGAATAATGGAACCAAGACTCCTGAAGAGTATCAGGAAAAATTACGTGACCTTGGTGTGGAAGTGGAAACCTCACAGGTCGTCACTTCTGCTCTGGGGATTGCGTTCATGCTTTCTCAAACTTTTCCGCGCGGAACGAAGGTCTTTATGATCGGTGAAGATGGCATCCGTGTGGCATTGGAGGAAAAAGGATTCGAAGTTCTCAGCGTGGAGAATGCCCCCCAGGCTCAGGCGGTGGTAATGGGTATCGACCGTGGTATCAGCTTTCAGAAGATCGCTGAGGCGACATTACTCGTGCGAGCGGGAATTCCGTTTTACACCACGAACACCGACCGCACCTTCCCCACCCCGCGCGGAGAGATCCCCGGCTCGGGCGCATGGCTTTCGGTGGTGACAACCGCTACCGGTGTGCAACCGAATGTCGCGGGGAAACCCTTCCCCTACTTAATGGAACTTGCCCTCGAAAGATTGGGTACTACAAAGGAAGAGACTCTAGTGGTTGGTGACCGCCTCGAAACTGACATTGCGGCGGGGCAGGCGGTGGGATGCCCAACAGCCTTCGTGTTGAGCGGAGTTTCCAAATTGGAGGAAGCTGCGGCGTGGAAACCGAGCATCATCGCAGATGATTTGTGGAAATTGGTGGAATGAAGTTTCTGCACACTTGAGTGTGTCATGCTGAGCGAAGCGAAGCATCTCTACGATTATCCCAGAGACCCTCACCGCACTGGCGCGCGGCGCAAGTGTCGCTGTCGCTCAGGGTGACACGCTGTAAGGCAACTTATGTTAATCTGAATAAACAAAAAAGATGCCTATGGTTTGACACAGGCATCTTTTTTGTTCACGCTACGGGCATTGCTTTGTCACAATCGCCTGGGCGGCTTTTCCACCGGCGTTGAAGGCTTCAATGCCATATGTAATGGATGTTCCTGCGTCGTAGAAAACACTATCCACTTTATATGATGTCGTATCCGCAGGCGCAATTGCTACGAGCGCTCCATTGATATAAATATTAAACCCGTTTTCATTGTTGGATTTATCTTCCCAGGTGAGTTTTCCGGCGTATTCGTATTGAGTTCCGCCAGTTCCGCCAAGAGCGCAACTGAGAGTGATATCAGGATTATTGGCCGGGTTGGGAAGCGGAATGGAACTTGTTCCCGTTGGGGTGATGGTGGCAGTCCCAGACGTGATGGTTCCTGTGGGGCTGGGACCTGCCGTCGCTGTAAAGACAGCGGTTCCAGTGGTAGCGCTGCCACTGACATTGACAACGATGGTCAACACAGTTCCAAAGGGTTGTCCCTTGTCGTTTGCAAGACGCCAGGTTCCTTCGGCTTTCCCGGCCTTAGTGGGCGCGGTCATGATCACGGAGACATCGCTGGTTGCGCCAGGAGCGACAGACGCAGTAAGCGCTGTGGTCTGTCCACCCATGGCATCGCCGTAAGCATAGATAATCTTGTAGGTTGTCGACCAGGTACAAGTCCCGGTGTTTTGCACGCGCCAGGTCTTGGTAATGGATTGGCCCGGTGTGACAACGGTATTATCCGGGATCGTCACATCGGCAACGTAAACGGAATTGTCACAGCCACCTGTGGTCACGCCGGTGGTGCTCGTGGGTAATGGAGAAGAAATAGCCAGCGTGGGTGTTGCAGGCGTGGGGGTCGATGTAAGCGTGGATGTAACCGCCAACGTGGGTGTTGCCGAAGGCTGGGAAGCCTCAAGAGTCATTTGCTGTGCGGTGAGGGTGATGGCCGCATTGGTATAAATGGCATTAACGTCATCCGGCCCGCCTTCCTCCGAACTGCGATTGAAGGAAATGGCAAGGACAATAATGCCTGCGATCACGAGGAGGGCGACGCCCCCCCAAAGGATCACATTTCTTGGTATGGGTTTTCTGGTATTCAACATTCAATACTCCTTTACAAGGCCGTAAATTATAGTAGGAAGATGAAACAAAAATCTGACGATTTCCCTACGAACATCCTACTTATCCCCAATTTGGCACAATTCTTTGTAGATTTGATACTTATCCAGACTCTCAAATGAAGCTGGATGTCCCCTACTTTCCATAATATAGAGATGAAGGAAAGTAGCTGGATTTCAAAGGTTAAGAGTTGGTGGGGTAAAATGGAACGGACAATTTATTCTTCAGTTGACCAACGGTTTTTGGAGAAACAGACTCAATCGTCTGTATGCGCGCAAACCTCCAATGACATCCCACCCTTGAAATGCATCTCTGATTACCTGATTAGTTATACCACCTTCAGCCAAATCCCATGCTCATTTACGACCTCGACCTCCCCTCTCTTGAAACTCTCCTAAAAAATTGGAATGAACCCACCTACCGTGCAAAACAAATATGGCAGGGTTTATACCAGCATTTATATTCCACCCCAGACCAATTTACCAATTTACCAACCTCCCTGCGCAGCAAACTCGCGGAGGAATTATCCTTCAATGCTTTCCGTGTAAAGACCTATCTGGACTCATCGGATGGATTTACGCGCAAGACTCTTTTTGAATTGCCAGACGGGAATTTGATCGAAGCCGTACTAATGCGCTACGGCGACCCGGCCGATGATCCGCAAATGGCAACCTCTGCCAC
This sequence comes from Anaerolineales bacterium, assembly GCA_016789225.1. Classification (GTDB taxonomy): domain Bacteria; phylum Chloroflexota; class Anaerolineae; order Anaerolineales; family Villigracilaceae; genus Villigracilis. Next base: position 27,654 of record JAEURI010000154.1, on the reverse strand, counting down.
GAATCGGCGCGGCGCGAAGAATCGACGCACCCTATGCATCTCCACACAGGCGGGTTGTGCCATGGGATGTGTATTCTGCGCCACAGGCCAAATGGGATACAAACGTCATCTCACCAGCGGCGAGATCGTGGCGCAAGTGATGTATTACGCGCAAATGTTGAAGGAAAGCGATGAGGCTGTCAGCAATATCGTTTTCATGGGCATGGGCGAACCCTTTCACAATTACGACAACACTCTGGCGGCCATTGATAGACTCAACGACTCAGATGGCTATCACTTCGGCGCACGCCGCTTCACCATTTCGACCGTGGGCCTGGCCCCGCAGATACGGCGCTTTGCCGACGAAGGACGGCAGGTCAACCTGGCCATCTCGCTCCACGCCGCAGATGATGATGAACGACTTGCCATCATGCCGGTCAATAAACGCTATAAGATCGCGGAAGTCATCGACGCCTGCAGGTATTACATCGAGAAAACGCATCGCCGTGTGACCTTTGAGTGGGCGCTCATCAGCGGGGTCAACGACACGCCGGAAGTGGCCAGAAAACTCGCGGCGCGGCTCAAAGGTTTACTGTGTCACGTCAATGCGATTCCGCTCAACCCCACCAAAGGCTTCAGCGGCGAAGCGACCGACCGTCAGCGTGCAACTCTCTTCCAGCAAACGCTGGAGCAGGCCGGAATTCCATGCACGATCCGTATGCGTCGCGGCATCGACATCGCCGCAGGTTGCGGTCAACTGGCCGGAGCAGAATCCGGGTAATGCAATAGACTCTGCCCGCAATTCCTTACGCAATGATTACAAAACGCCCTGATATAATACGCTCTCACGTCCGCTTAAACTAGGAAGGCTATCATAAAGGCCTGATCTGACCGATATTTTTTTAACATAGGTGCCCCCAAATATGGAATCGAAACAAAACTGGCTCGACAGACCCGTTCATCCCCTACTGCCTGCGATCACAAATGAGGTCATCATCTTTGCGTTGGTCATTTTATTTGCCATCGCCACCCGTTTTTATGACCTCGAATCGCGCGTGATGAGTCACGATGAAAGCCTGCATACTTACTTCTCCTGGCTTCTTTATCGCGGGCAGGGCTACGAACACACCCCTATGATGCACGGCCCCTTCCAGTTTCACATTGTTGCGCTTACTTACTTCCTCTTCGGCGCAAACGACTTCACCTCCCGCATCCCTGCCGTCATGTTCAGCATTGCCATCGTGTGGATGGTCTGGTACTGGCGCCGTTATCTCGGCAAATGGGGGGCGCTCATCGCCGGGCTTCTTCTTGTCATCTCCCCCTACATGTTGTACTACGGGCGTTATGTGCGCAACGAGTCCTTTGTGGGTTTCTCCGGCATCGTCATGTTGTATGCCATGCTTCGCCATTTTGAAGTCGGTGGCAGGAAATATCTTTACATTCTGGCAGGGGCACTCGCGCTTCACTTTACGTCCAAAGAGACCTCCTTCATTTATGCCGCCCAGGCCCTCTTATACCTTGCCTTCTATTTCATCATTCAAGTCACAAGGCGTCCCTGGAAAAACGCACAAAACGATTATCGCACATTCATTATCATGTTGTGCGCAACCATCCTGCTCGCAGGAGTTGCCTTTGGCTTTGGAGTATTTACCAACAACACAGAGACCCTGACCGGAACCGAAACTGCACTCCCTGCCAACCCGACGGAGGCATCGCCTCTTGCCGCGCCGGAAACTGGGATGTCTCCCCTGACCATCATCTTCGCTGTGGCCGCCCTACTCGCGTTGATCGGCACAGCTTACTATCTGATTCGCGGCTACACATGGGAACGCATCCGCACCAACCGTTCCTTTGAACTGCTGATGGTCACAGGCACCATCGTCCTGCCTCAACTCTCCCCTTTCCTGATTGAGATCACCGGTGTGACCATCCCCACCACTGCGCCGGAAGTACAAGCCCTCGCCAGCGACCCGCGTTCCATCATGATCATTGGGGCCTGTCTTTTATTAACATTCATCCTGGCCATCGTGGCCGGGCTTATCTGGAATCCAAAACATTGGTGGAAAACCGCCCTGATCTTCTGGATTCCTTTCACCATTCTTTACACCACTGTCTTTACCAACAGCAATGGCTTCTTCACCGGCACCATCGGCTCACTCGGCTACTGGATCGTCCAACAGGACGTGGAACGTGGCAGCCAGCCCTGGTATTACTACCTGTTGGTTCAACTTCCCGTTTATGAATTCCTTCCCTCGCTCGGTTTTATCCTGGCTCTGATCGTCGGCCTGCGTCGCAAAGTAAACCTGCCCGAAGCGGAGGATGCAGAGATTCTCGAAGATGGCTCTTTCGAAGCAGCCACTTACGTCAAATGCAAACATTGCGGGACGACGAATCGTTCCAACGCCTCTTCCTGCATCTCATGTGAAGCACCGCTGGATGAATCGTTGGAGATCGTCCCGGCCCCTGTCCGTACACTGACCCCGGAAGAACAAGCCGCCCGAACCGAAGGTATGAACTTCATCAATACCTTCAGTCTGTTGGCCTGGTGGAGCATCAGCAGTCTTGCGGCCTTTTCTTATGCAGGCGAACGTATGCCCTGGCTTACCCTGCACATCACACTGCCCATGATCCTCATCACGGGTTGGGTGCTTGGCCGCTTCATCGACACCACTGACTGGTCACTGACAAAAGAGCAAAACATCCCGTTGACCATCGGCTCCCTGGCGATCTTCGTTGCCAGCACTGGCAGGGCGCTTTACATGTGGAATAGTTCCATGCGCCCCTTCCAAGGCCAAAGCTTGGAACAGTTACAGGCTACCAACGCCTTCCTCCTGCCGATGATCGTCGCCGTTCTGAGCGCAGTGGCATCGGTGTATTTCCTGCGGACATGGACGTTCCGAAATTTCCGACACGTATTCGCGCTGGTACTGTTTGGCTTCCTGGCCCTCTTCACCGCCCGCGCCGCCTTCCGCGCTTCCTATATCACTTATGATCAGGCCACTGAATTTCTCGTCTATGCCCACGGTGCGACCGGCATCAAGGAGATCATGGATCAGGCCGAGGAGATCTCGCGGCGTACCACCGGCGGCATGGGCGTGGCCATTGCCTACGATGCCTCTGCGCCAGATACAGGCGTTTCCTGGCCCTTCGTCTGGTATTTGCGTGATTACACTAACCAACGTTCCTTCGACGCCCCCACCCGCTCCCTGCGCGAGTCGGTCGTTATCATCGTCGACGAGAAGAACTTCGATAAGATCGATCCCGCCATTGGCCCCGGCTACTACCGTGTGGATTACATCCGCATGTGGTGGCCCATGCAGGATTACTTCGGCCTCGTCACGGACCGTGACCCCAACATTCCCTTCTCAGATGATTATTCATGCAAAGGAGTGCTTGGTTTCCTAAAGCTATATAAAACGAAGGATTATTCACGCTTCTGTGAAGGTTTCACTGACCCGGCCGTTCGTGCGGGCATCCTTCAGATATGGCTCAACCGCGATTATTCTGCATATGCCCAGGCCAAGGGACGTACGGACCTCGACATCTCGAACTGGCAACCCGCCGACCAGATGCGCCTTTACATCCGCAAGGACGTCGCTTCGCAGATATGGAACTATGGCGTTGCGCCCACTGTCAGTGAGGTCACAGAAGACCCGACTGAAGGGAAATATGAACTGCTTACCTCAGACCTGATGTTCGATGCCACACAAGCCAACCCAGTGGTGCTTAACACACCGCGTTCCCTGGCTTTCGCACCGGATGGGACTGTCTATGTTGCCGATTCACGCAATCACCGCATTGTGCATCTTGATTTAGAAGGCAACACCCTGCACGCCTGGGGCTCCTTTGCAGACGGGGTAAACACTCCGGTCGGACCTGGTACCTTTAACGAACCCTGGGGCATCGCCGTGGGACCTGACGGCTCGGTGTACGTCACCGATACCTGGAATCATCGCATTGAGAAATTCCGGGCGGATGGAACCTTCCTCAAGGAATGGGGCACGTTCGGGCAGGGTGAAACCCCAGAATCCTTCTATGGACCACGCGGCCTGGCTGTTGACGCCGAGGGGCGGGTTTATGTCACAGATACCGGGAACAAACGTATCGTTGTATTCGATGCGGATGGAAACTTCCTGACTGAGTTCGGCGGCGCAGGATTCGATCCCGGTTTGTTCGATGAACCGGTAGCTGTCGCCATCGACCGAAATGGGACCGTCTACGTCACCGATACCTGGAATCAACGCATCCAGACCTTCATGCGAAACGAAACCGACGGCTTGCTGACCTTTGTGCCGGACAAACAATGGGATGTGTACGGCTGGTTCGGCCAGTCGCTCGACAACAAGCCATTCATTGCTGTGGATGATGATCTGAACGTATTCATCACCGACCCCGAAGGCTACCGCGTCATGCAGCTCAACCAGAACGGTGAGATCGTGCGCGTGTGGGGGGATTATGGAAATACAACTACCGGCTTTGGCCTGACTTCCGGTATTGCAGTAGACCCCTCCGGTCATATCTGGGTGACGGACAGCGTATTCAATCGCGTAATGAGATTTACGCTTCCGTAGGGGCAACCCGTCCACGTTTTCCAATGCGCTCATCCTTGAAGAGAGGGTGCCCTGGTAGCAGGGTGACCCTCTCTTCGCGCAACAAGGCATTCACGGACATTGACGGGTCGCCCCTACTGCGTAACTGATTTTACGCACCCAACGTCGTGTCACCCTGAGCGGAAGCGAAGGGTCTCTGAGATAATCGTAGAGATTCTTCGCTCCACTCAGAGCGACACTGCGTAACATCAGTTCCTAATACAAGCAAAAAGCAGGATGTCCCATGGAGCACCCTGTCTTTTTTGTAACTGTTCCGTATTTCTATGGTGGTATAATGCCGATGCTTTCAAGCAAAAAATCATCCCTCGAGGGAGAATAATGAAACTCCACGAATACCAATCCAAGAACATTTTCTCGAAGTACAACATCCCAATTCCAAAGGGACGCGTAGCGACTACCGCTCAGGAGGCGAAGCAGATCGCAGAAGAGCTCGGTGGTCGCGTTGTTATTAAGTCGCAGGTGCTGGTCGGCGGCCGCGGCAAGGCAGGCGGCGTAAAACTCGCTAAAGACCCAGCCGAAGCTGAACAGCTCGCCACCCAGATCCTTGGCATGGAGATTAAAGGTCTCCCCGTCCGCAAAGTACTGGTGGATGAAGCCTCGGCCATCGACCAGGAAATCTACTTCGCCATCACCGACGACCGCGCCGCCAAGAAACCGGTGCTAATCGCCTCTGCTGCCGGTGGCGTTGACATCGAAGAAGTGGCCGCCAAAACACCAGAGAAGATCATTAAAGTTAATATCGACCCGCTGCTCGGCCTGCGCGAATATCAGGCGCGTGATGTCGCCGTTGCCATCGACCTGCCGCGCGATTACTGGAAGGATTTTACAAAGATCGCCATGGGCTTGTGGCAAGTCTATCAAAATACAGATGCTTCATTGGCCGAGATCAACCCGCTGGTCATCACCAAGGACAAAAAGATGATCGCGCTGGACGGCAAGATGATGATCGACGACAATGCGCTCTTCCGCCAGCCCGACCTGGCGGAAATGCGCGATACCGATGAAGACGCTCCTGCCGAGATCGAAGCACGCAAGTATGGTCTGTCCTTCATCAAATTGGATGGGGACATCGGCTGCATGGTCAACGGCGCTGGTCTGGCCATGACCAGCATGGATGTGATCAAACTCTTCGGAGGCGAACCAGCCAACTTCCTGGATGTGGGAGGCGGAGCCGGGTCCGAAAAGGTCGCGGCTGCCATGCGCATCATCCTGACCGACCCGAACGTCAAGGCTGTGCTCTTCAATATCTTCGGCGGCATCACCCGCTGTGACGAAGTTGCCAAGGGTATCTTGGTGGCCATGGATGAAGTCAAGCCAAAGGTTCCGATGGTCGTCCGCCTCGTGGGAACGAACGCCGAAGAAGGCCGCCGCCTGTTGGAAAACGCCAACATGATCACCGCTGAAACTCTTGCCGACGCGGCTAAGAAGGCCGTTGCTGCGGCGAAAGGATAAAATCGTAGGGGTGGCCTTCATGGTCGCCCTATGGGATACCGGGCAGAGGTAAACCCTGCCCCTACACAAATCCCATTACGAAGGAAAAATTATGAGCATACTTGTAGATAAAAACACCCGCCTTCTCGTACAAGGCATCACTGGCAATGAAGGCTTGTTCCATACCACGCAAATGGCTGCCTATGGCACGAACATCGTCGGCGGCATCACTCCCGGTAAAGGCGGCGAATGGGTCCTGGAAGGAAAAATCCCCGTCTTCGACTCGGTCAAATCTGCCAAGGATGCAACCGACGCCAACGCCACCATCATCTTCGTCCCAGCCCGCTTTGCGCCGGATGCCATGTTCGAAGCTGCCGATGCAGGCATTCCGCTCATCATCTGCATCACCGAAGGCGTTGTCATTCACGATATGATGCGTGTGCGCAATTACCTCGACCAGAAAAAAGTCCGCCTCATCGGCCCGAACTGCCCCGGTCTGCTCACCCCCGGTGAAGCCAAGGTCGGCATCATTCCCGGCAACATCGCCATTCCCGGCAATGTCGGCGTGGTCTCCCGCTCCGGCACGTTGACCTATGAAGTGCTTTACGCGATGAAAAACCTTGGGATGGGCGCATCCACCTGCGTCGGCATCGGAGGCGACCCCGTCAACGGCACCAACTTCACCGATGTGCTCGAAATGTTCGAACACGATCCAAAGACTGAAAAGGTCATCATGATCGGCGAGATCGGCGGCAATGAAGAAGAAAAAGCCGCGGAATTCATCCGAACCAGAATGACGAAACCCGTCGCTTCCTTCATCGCCGGTCAGACGGCCCCTCCCGGAAAACGCATGGGCCATGCCGGAGCGATCATCGAAGGCGGAGCTGGAACCGCTGCCGACAAGGTCAAAGCCCTCGAAGCCGCTGGCGTAAAAGTTGCCAAACACCCGGAAGAAATCCCAACCCTTTTGCAATAACGCGTAGGGGCGGGTCTTTCAACCGCTTTGTTTCAACAAACAAAACCTATCAAGAATCACATAGAGCCGCCTTCACAGGCGGCTCTACGGTTATAATCCCAAACGATCAATTACTTCTTGTTGCTGTCGATATACGAAACCGCTTCACCCACAGTCGTGATCTTTTGCGCAGCTTCATCGGAGATCTCAGCGCCGAACTTATCTTCGAAGGCCATGATCAACTCGACGAGATCGAGTGAGTCAGCCTCAAGTTCCTCACGGAAGCGGGCTTCCATCGTAATCTTTTCCTCATCAGCACCGAGCAAGTCCTTGATAATCGTCTTTACTTCATTGAATGTGTCTGACATAACATCCTCCAGTTGGATTTGTAAATATTGTAACCGTCCGGCTTGCACTGTCAAGCCAGCATTATCAATCACAGGAACACCCCCTCATGACAAAAGTTGCGCCCATCGACCAAAGGAAAGCCGACCACATTAAAATCAACTTAGAGCAGGATGTTCGCTCTACACTGACCACCGGCCTCGAAAACTACCACTTCATCCACGAAGCTCTGCCCGAACTGGACCTAAACCGCCTCGACACAAGCCTGAGCCTGTTCGGCAAACCCCTGGCCTCCCCCATCCTCGTCAGCTCGATGACCGGCGGAACTTCCGAAGCAGAGACGATCAACCTGCGCCTGGCTGAGGCCGCCCAGTCATGCGGAGTGGCCATGGGAGTCGGCTCCCAGCGTGCCGCCATCGAACACCCTGAACAGGCACGCACCTTTCAAGTCCGCCGGGTTGCACCCGATATTCTGCTCTTCGCCAACCTGGGAGCAGTTCAATTCAACTACGGCTATGGCATCGACCAATGCCGCAAAGCCGTGGACATGATCCAGGCCGATGCCTTATATCTGCACCTCAATCCCTTGCAGGAAGCCGTTCAAGACGCAGGCGACACGAACTGGATCGGCATCGCCAAAAAGATCGAAGAGGTTTGCAAAAAACTAGAAGTGCCCGTCATCGCCAAGGAAGTCGGCTGGGGCGTCTCTGAAAAGACAGCCAAACTACTCGCCGATTGCGGCGTCCAAGCCATAGACGTGGCAGGCGCAGGCGGCACAAGCTGGTCGCAAGTGGAAATGCACCGCGCCCCCGACGAATTCACCCGTCAACTCGCCGCAACCTTCGTCGGCTGGGGCATCCCAACCTCTGATTCCATTTTGAATGTCAAGAAAGCCGTGCCCGATATGACGATCTTCGCCAGCGGCGGCATCAAAGACGGGCTCGACATCGCCAAATGCATCGCCCTCGGTGCAACATTGGGCGGCATGGCAGGAAATTTCTTGAAAGCCGCGGCCATCTCAACAGAGCAAGCCGTTGAGATGATGAAGTTGACAAAGAGACAGATCGAGGTGACGATGTTTGCCGCGGGAGCGGATAAGTTGGAAAGTTTGAAGGTTGGGAAGTTGATTAAGCTATAGAATCCAATTATCTTGGACAAGAAGCCATATAGGCAAACATATCTCGGGAGTTGTTGAACAGCATCGAAGCTGAATCAAGCCACAGGGCGGAAAGAGGCGTTCACGTCAACATTTATGGGAACATGCCGGATGTCAAACAGAAACCGCCATACTTTCTCGATGAAGCAATATAAATATTTTCCAACCTGGAAGAGGGGTATAATTTTTAAGGCTTTAGATGTTTAGCTTGTACATATACTTTAGGAGATTCATATGTATAAACCCAAGCCTCTCGAATGGACGGTTGCTCTCAGCACCGGGGATGAAGCGCTCGACATCCAGCATAAGTATCTGGTGGATACGCTCAATAAACTGGGGGATGCGATCAATGAAGGACACGGTATAGACAGTCTCGCCCGCATCCTCGGCACGCTCCGGTTTTACGCAGGCTGGCACTTTGGCAAGGAGGAAAACTGTTTCGAAGCTTATCACTGTTCAGCCGCTGAAAAGAACAAAAAGGCCCACGCTGTATTTGTCGACAAGTTCGATATATACCACACCGAATTTAATCGCAGCGGCGGCTCGAACGAACTTGCCCTCAAGATCCACGAGGAAATTTCGGACTGGATCGTCAACCACATCCTGGTGGTGGATGGTGAATTGTATCCCTGCATTCATCACCGACCCAAACCAAGTTTAAGCAGTTAGAAGCTGATCCACCAAATCAAAAGGCCCGGCAAGGAAGGTCTCCTTCGCTGGGCCTTTTGATTCACGGCATTTTATATCCACCTGGCGAGGGAAATCCTAGCTGGGTGGCCGGGGAAAATCCATCTTTTTCATGCTAGAATATATGTGCTAATTTACAAAAGTCGACCAGTTTCGAAATCGCACAGGGTTATTTCCATGAGTCTCATTCACATCCAAAACCTCAACAAACACTTTAAAGTCCTTAACCGCCGCGAAGGAATCGGCGGCGCGTTCCGTGATCTGTTCTCGGGGAGTTATCGCACCGTCAAGGCAGTGGACGATATCTCGTTCGATATTGAAGCGGGGGAGATTGTCGGATATATCGGCCCGAATGGGGCGGGAAAATCTACCACCATCAAAATGATGACCGGTATCCTCAAGCCGTCGGGGGGCACGCTGCAGGTCAATGGACTGATGCCCTATAACAATCGCATCAAACAGGCCCAGATCATGGGTGTGGTGTTCGGTCAACGCACACAGTTGTGGTGGGACTTGCCCGTGATCGAGTCCTTCAAGATCTTGAGAGAGATCTATAAAGTCGATCAGAAAATGTTCGACAGGCACATGGGCATGTTTGACGAATTGGTCGGGCTTAAGACGCTTTATTCGCAGCAGGTGCGCACGCTCTCACTGGGTCAACGCATGTTGTGTGACATTGCAGCGTCCTTCCTGCATAACCCGCAGGTGGTCTTTCTGGATGAACCGACCATCGGGTTGGATATTTCCGTCAAAGCGAAGATACGCTCCCTGATAAAGACACTCAATGCCGAGCGAAATACGACCATCATCCTGACCACCCATGACCTCGGCGATGTCGAGGCGTTGTGTCAGCGCATCATCATCATTGACAAGGGCAAAATCCTTTACGATGGTGACATTAAACGAGTCACAGCGCTGTTTGGCGCGTATCGCACGCTGAAATTACAAATTGACAATTATGCGGACTCCACCTTGCAATCGCTGCAGGAAAAACTGACCGAACATTTCGGCGCGGATAATGGATGTACCATCGCCCAGACCGAGGAATTTTGGACGGACGTCACATTCGACCAGGCCCGCACTCCCCTATCGGATGTGCTGGGACAGGTCATGGCCAACTTCAGGGTCAGCGATGTGCGCATCGTTGAAATCTCGATGGAAAGCGTGGTTCAACAGGTCTATGATGGAGCGTTAAGATGAAATCATATCTGGCTCTCCTGCGTGGGTCGTACATGGTCGGGCTGGTTTACCGGTATGGATTTCTGTTCAACATCGCCGGTAATGTCCTCTACATGTCAGTGACCTATTTTTTGTGGCGCAGTATATACCAGGGACGAGAAACCTTGAACGGTCTGACCTTCGACCAGACCTATATCTACGTCGCCCTGGGAAGCGCGGTCTTCATCCTGCTCAAAACCTATGTAGACTGGCAGCTGTCCTTTGACATCCGCGAGGGTATGATCGCAACCTATCTCATCAAGCCGATCGATCTACAGCTTTATATTTTGTTCACCAGCCTGGGATATTGTCTGATGAGTCTCAGCGCCATTACCATCCCTACCTTTCTATTGCTGATCTTTGTCTTCCACATCGAAATCCCACTCGGAGTCGGGTTGCTGATATTCCCGTTCAGCCTGGTGCTGGCATACCTGCTCAGCTTTTGCTTCGATTACTTCGTTGGCCTGCTTTGCTTTTATACGGAGTCCATCTGGGGCCTCAGTATCACAAAAGATATCATTGTCACCGTGCTGTCGGGCGCGCTCATCCCTTTGCAATTTTTCCCGGATGTCATCCAGAATGTATTGATGTGGCTCCCATTTCAAGCCATCTATTACACACCGCTCACCATGGTCGCGCAGCCGACCTTAGGATGGGAAACATTCCTGCCCATGTTGGGCGTGCAGCTGTTCTGGGTCATCGCCTTGTTCGGGCTGACGCGTTTATTTTATGACCAGGCGATCAAAGTCCTGCGCATCAGCGGAGGGTAACCATGCATTCATTTCTGGACTATATCCGGTTGTACTTCATCATTGAGACTCAATACATCAAAGCGCGCATGCAATATCGCGCCGACTTTATCATTAGCTCGTTCGGCATGTTCTTTTCGAGCCTGGCCACCCTCGGCATTTTCTGGATCATCTTCAATTCCATTCCCGAACTCGCCGGTTGGACGTTCATGCAACTGGTCTTCATTTATGGCTTCTATATGATCGCCATCTCGCCTATGCAAATTTTGTTCGACCATATCTGGCAGATCCGCTTTCATGTGCAGCAGGGAACATTTCTGAAATATTATTTCCGCCCGCTAAACATGATGTTCTATTACATGTCTGAAATGTTCGATATTAAGGGATTGACCCAACTGGCAGCCGGGGTTGCGATCTTGATCTACGCCTCCATTCAACTGGGAATCGACTGGACTCTGTTACGGATAGCACTTCTCCTGCTGACGTTGTTCAGCGCCTCCCTGGTTCAGATTTCCATCACCCTCATGGCAGGCTGTGCCGCATTCTGGGTCTTGGATTCATATCCCGTTTTGGGGTTGGCCTGGAAGTTACGTGAATTCGCCCCCTACCCGATGAACATCTTTGATGGCGCATTCCGCTTCACGTTTACCTTCATCATCCCGCTGGGCTTTGTGGCGTTCTATCCCTCACAGCTTTTTCTCCAGCCGCAAGACGTTTCCCCGCTGGTGTATTTTTCACCGCTTGTCGGTATCGGGCTTTTCGCGCTCACCTATTGGGTCTGGACTCTCGGTGTCAACAGCTATACAGGAACAGGCTCGTAAATGTCTTGCTTAGGAGAACGTGTCCATGTAAACCAAAACGGAAAAGATCACGGTCGTCAATATCCCGATAATGGATAAAATAATCCCGGCAATGGCGGCCTTTTTGTTCTCTGAACGCCGTCCCAAAATTCCCAAAACGATTCCAGCAATGCCAAAAACCGTCCCGGCAATGGGAATCAACCCCACGCACAAACTCAAAACGCCGCACGCCGCGGACATGATCGCATAGAACTTGTTCATCCGTTCTTCAGGGTCAAGGGATGCAGGGTCGGTTTGCATGAGTCTTCTCCTTAATAACGAAGACCCTAAAGGTCTCAGAAACCTTTAGGGTCTTATTCTTATCTATTCCTCTTCACCCGATAGCAGCTTGATGCGCTCCCACGGTTTCAAACTTTCATCCTCCGCCAGCAGGCTCTTCATCTCATACAACTCATCACGCAGGGCAGCTGCCTTCTCGAACTCCAAATTCTTTGCAGCTTCCTTCATTTGCTTTTCCATCTCGTGTATGATCTGACGCAGTTCATTACGCGGCATTTCGTTCTTACCCTTAACTTTATATTCACCCTTCATCTCACCGAGTGCCTTCGCAGACATCTCCTCCGTCAGGTCGTGGATCGCCTTGGTGACACTGAACGGCACGATGCCCTTCTCTTCGTTGTACTTGACCTGCTTTGCACGACGGCGATTCGTTTCATCGATCGCGCGCTTCATCGAGTCGGTCATCCGGTCGGCATACATGATGACGCGTCCGTTCAGGTTACGGGCCGCACGCCCAATGGTCTGGATCAGCGCCGTGTCCGAGCGCAGGAAGCCCTCTTTATCCGCATCGAGGATCGCCACCAACGACACCTCGGGCAGGTCCAAGCCTTCGCGCAAAAGATTGATGCCCACCAGCACATCGAAGTTGCCGAGGCGCAGATCACGCAGGATGCCAACACGCTCCAACGTCTCAACCTCAGAGTGCAAGTAATTGACCTTGATTCCCAACTCTTTCATATACTTGGTCAGGTCTTCCGCCATGCGCTTGGTAAGAGTCGTGACGAGGATACGCTCGCCTCTCTCTACCCGCTGCTTGATCTCTCCGACCAGGTCATCGACCTGCCCCTTGACCGGTCGCACCACAACCTCGGGGTCCACTAAACCGGTCGGGCGGATGATCTGCTCGACGATCTGCTCGGCGTGTTTCATCTCATATTCTGCCGGTGTCGCAGACGTGTAGATGGTCGAGCCCATCACCTGCTCGAACTCATCGAACTTCAACGGACGATTATCCAGCGCAGATGGCAGCCGGAAGCCGTATTCGACCAGCGTCTCTTTACGCGCACGGTCGCCGTTGTACATGCCGCGAATCTGCGGCACGGTCATGTGACTCTCGTCCAGCACCAACAGGTAATCGCTCGGCAGAAAGTCGATCATCGTCCATGGATGCGAACCTGCCGGACGGCCATCGAGGTGACGCGAATAGTTCTCGATGCCGGAGCAATAGCCCACTTCCTTGAGCATTTCCAGGTCGTAGCGGGTGCGCTGCTCAATACGCTGAGCTTCGAGGAACTTGCCTTCACTTTTATATAAAGCAAGCCGCTCCTCAAGTTCCTTTTCGATTTTGACAATCGATTCTTTCAAGCGGTCGGCATCGGTCAGAAATTGCTTGGCAGGGTAAATGGAAATTTCCTGCGGCTCCTCAAAAATTTCACCCGTCAACGGGCTGAACTGCATGATGCGTTCCACTTCATCGCCGAAGAAGGTGATCTTGAAACCACGCTTCTCCTCATAGGCTGGAATGATCTCGAGCGTATCGCCGCGCACACGGAAGGTGCCAGGGCGCAGTTCCATATCGTTGCGCTGATATTGACTCTCGATCAACTGACGCAGCAGGGCATTGCGGCGGTAGATCTCCCCCACCTTGAGGGTCACGGTCCCTTTGCCAAATTCCTCCGGCGAGCCCAAACCATAGATGCACGACACCGAAGCGACTATGATGACATCCCGCCGCGAGATCAGTGCCGTCGTCGCCGCAAGGCGCAGGCGTTCGATCTCTTCGTTAATCTGGGTTTCCTTCTCGATGAACAGGTCATGGCGCGGAACGTAGGCTTCCGGCTGATAGTAATCGTAGTACGAGACGAAGTAGGAAACGGCGTTTTCCGGAAAGAACTCCTTGAACTCGGCATATAACTGCGCTGCCAGCGTTTTATTGTGCGCCATGATCAACGCCGGTTTCTGCAATTGCTGGATCACAGACGCAATGGTAAAGGTCTTGCCTGTGCCTGTTGCACCAAGAAGCACCTGATGCTTGAGGCCACGGTTCACGCCATCCACAAGTCCGCGGATGGCTTCGGGCTGGTCGCCCATCGGTTGAAAGGGGGCTTTGAGTTTGAATTCCATATTTTGTCTTTTCGTTGATTAGGGGAACGCGTGTTCTATTTTACACCAACACAGATAAGCTGGGGGGACAAAAACCGGCAGTTACTTACCTGCCGGTTTTCTTTATAAAGCGTTTGGAATGGAAAACGTTTATGGCAAATTAAAGGTTTTTACCAGGAAGACTGCCATCTGTGCGCGAGTGACGCCCTGGTCGGGGCAGTAGTTTCCGCTGCCGCAGCCGCTGGTGACTCCTTCTGCGGCAAGCTGTTCGATCCAGGCTGCAGCCCAGTAACCAGCGTTGACATCTGCAAAGGTTCCAGAGGCAGGCGGCGGGGAGTAGGAAGCGCCATGTTTGGTTCGCAATAGGAATATCGCCATCTGCGCGCGCGAAACAGGCGAATCCGGGCAATAGGCTTGAGTTCCACAACCGCCGGTAATGCCTTCAGATGCAAGCTGTTCGATCCAATTGGCGGCCCAATAGGCGGCTGACACGTCGGTGAAAATATTTCCACCTGCAACCGGCGGCACATAAGTGGAACCATGTTCGCCACGCAAAAGAAAGACTGCCATTTGTGACCTTGTGACAGTATTTTCGGGACAATAGACAAGGGGCAACGACCCACATCCACCGGTGATACCTGCGTCGTACAGGCTTTTGATATAACTCCAGGCCCAATAACTCTCTGCCACATCCGCGAAGAGAGTTTGACTGCCTGCCTGGGTGGAATATAGATCCACACCATCGTATATGTAACTATCGGAGAAGGTCTTGCCGTCGATCGTAAAAGGTTTCGTCGCAAGCAATATATGAAGATGCATGCCGGTCGAGGAAATGTTACACGAGTCCGAACCGCTGAATGCGCCCGCCATAAGCCCTAGCTCTTTACCCTGCGGAATATAGTCTCCTAGCTTAATCCCCTCTGCTCGAACCGATGCACCATTGAGATGAGTGTACCCGAGGTATTCACCAGTGTTTTCAGTGGTGATATTCATAATGTAGTGATCGGAGGGACTACATTCGGCCAGCGCTGTAACATAGCCGGGGGCAGAGGCAAGCACATCCGTATTCACATTGTTGGAAGGGCGGAAATCCAATGCTCGGTTGCCAGAACCGTGCCACACACCACGGACGATCCAGGGATTCCCTGGTGCCCATGGAAATTTATAGTTGGTGTAGGCTTGGCTTCGGATATCTCCCAACTCAAAGATGGCATTTTTAGCATCCTGACTCAATTCACCTTCGGGAATCAATTCAAGCAGTGCTTTTATTTCTGCATCCCCTTTAAGTGCAGCTTTCCATTCGTTTTTATCAAAGACGATCAAAAGCGGCACAAGGCTCTCGCTACGTGTTGAGGGTTCCTGGTTTGGAGCAGAAAGGCTTTTCAAATCTACAGAAGTAACGGTTGCCAGCGCCCAATCTTCTTCCCATCTTAAAGACAGAACCGAAAATCTTCCATCGCTGGGTGAGGCATACGGCCAGTCGGCAAGGGCAGATGTGACTGCATCCTTTGCCTCCTGCGGCAGGAGATCTACATTGGAAATCAGATAATCAACAACGATTCGGGATTGTGAGGCTGATACCGTCTCCCGCGCATTTGCAGACGATATGCCCGATGCGCAAAGCATGAATATAACGCCAAATATGCTAGCACTTCGAAAAATGGAGATATAACTTTTTGTTTTCATGATCGATCCTTTATTCCGATACTCTTTCAAAGTCATGTTTTCATTGTACAAGAAAAAATCATGTGTACCCGCCAACTGACAGAACTGTAGACAGGCTCAAAGCCTCACAACCAGACATCTCGCTGTGACGGCTCGCAGAGAGATGGTGATTCGTCGAGGGTATAATCACGGATAATGAACCGGGTCAAGGCCTTTTTCCAAAACGAAACCAACGCGCCATTCGCGTTTTTTATCTTAAGCTTCCTCAGCTTCGGACTGCTCATCCCCAACCTCGGCTTTTACATGGATGACTGGCCTTACGTGTTTTATGCAAAGTTGAAAGGCATCGACAGCCTGCGCGAAATGCTGATCTATGACAGCCGTCCGAATGCCGCCTGGCTGTACATGCTTGGTTTTCGCCTGCTCGGCTTCAGCCCGATTGCCTGGCACGCTGCATCTCTGTTGATGCGCTTCGCCACGGTGACTGCCTTTTGGCTGTTTCTAAGGCGGATGTGGCCTGAGCAAAAACAGGAAGGCATCGCGATTTCACTCTTGTTCGTCATCTTCCCATTTTTCATGTTACAGCCGTTTGCCGTCGGCTCCAGCCATCACTGGTTTGGATTCCTGGCTTTCAATCTATCGCTTATTTTGATGGTGCTGACAGTTCAAGAGTCAACGCCGCGAA
Organism: Anaerolineales bacterium; assembly: GCA_016789225.1. Lineage (GTDB taxonomy): Bacteria > Chloroflexota > Anaerolineae > Anaerolineales > Villigracilaceae > Villigracilis. Next base: position 10,992 of record JAEURI010000154.1, on the reverse strand, counting down.
GGTGGCTGTATGCCAGCGGCGCGCTCCTCCTCGAAGCCGCACATCTCTTCACCAGCGAATATTTTGCCGGGCTCGAATTGATCCGCATCCTTATCCTGTGGATTCTGATCTCACGCAGCGATTCGAGCTTGTCCAAAAAAATCGGCCGAACATTTCTCAACTGGCTGCCATATCTGCTCATCCTCGGCGCATTCTTTTACTGGCGCATCGTGATCTACCAAAATCCGGAAGGCGTGACACGCAACGAACCCCTGATCTTGAATCAACTTTTCAGCGAACCATTCAAGGCAATCAGTTTTCTCATTACTGCCTTCCTCACCGATACCATCTCCGTACTTACCATCGGCTGGGGCAAAGCCACCGACGCGAGTTTGCTCGATCCATCTTCGCCTTTCGTGTTGTTCAAAATTTTCGTCTGTGCGCTCACGCTGGCATTGGCCTACTTTTATCTGCGCAACCTGCTCCCCCATCCCAAAGAGACAGACCCAAAAGATTGGGGCAAAGGTTCCATATCGCTTGCCATTTTTGCCTTGATGACGGGCGGACTCCCGATCTGGTTTATTGGACGTTCCATCGTCGAGAGCAAGAATCTGCTTTCCGCCTCGCGCTTCGGGATTCCGGCGATGTTTGGTGCAGCGCTACTGACCTTTCTGCTCGTCGACAATTTCATCACCGAAAAAAACAAAAAGAATCTCTTCCTCGCATTTTTGCTGATGCTGGCCGTCAATTTCCATTTGGACAATACAAAAGAATTCCAATATTCCTGGGAAAAACAGGAACGTTTCGCCCAGCAATTGGTCTGGCGCGCACCGGCCATCGAGCCGGGAACCTCCCTGTTGACCGACCAGGAGATTATGGGAGTGATGGGCGATTATGCCCTTTCATTCTCCATCAACACGAGCTACCAAGCCCAGGGCATTGAAAACACACCGCCCTATTGGTATTTTCCGTTCTATTACACCAACCCCAACATTGACGATCTTCTGCAAGGCGCACCGCTGGAATACACCAAGTTGAGTATGCAGTTCAATGGAAACAGCAACCAAATACTGCTGCTTGATTTCAACCCCGAAATGCAGCGTTGTTTGTGGATTCTCCAACCACAAGACACCAATCTGCGCCTCGTCAGCGATGACATGCGCAAACTTGCGGCAGGCTCGGACATTGAATTGATCCAACAAGCGGATGGCGAAGCGCCCAATCCGCCTGAAGCGATCTATGGGAAGACCAATACCCAAACCTGGTGCTACTACTTCCAAAAAGCGGACCTGGCACGCCAGTACGCGCAATGGGACGAGATCGTCCGCCTGTGGAATGAAGCCCAAGACATCGGCGAAAGACCGGATAACGGCTTTGAGTACATTCCCATCATCGAAGGGCTCGGCCATACCGGCGATTGGGAACAGGTGAAAGAAATGACCAGGTTCGCAAAACGCATCACAGCCGGGTTGGAACCCAGTCTCTGCAGCGCGATGGATAGACTTGCCCAATCCGCGCCCGCATCGCAGGAAAAGGATGAGACGCTCAAAGATTTAAAGGAAGATTTGGACTGTACTTCTTATCAATAACCCAAGGAGAGAGCTCATGATCTGTCTTTACTGCAACACCAAAAATCACGCCGAAGATGAAGTCTGCCTCGGTTGTGGAAAGTCCTTGAACAAGCTGCCCTTCACCTCGGAACAACGGGCATGGCACATCGTCAACGCCTTTGTGCCGTTGGTGGGCGTGGGCATCTTTTTCTTTATGATCCAAACCTTCAATCAGGTCGCTTCCGGTTTTGGAAACAATTCCAGCTTTGGTCAATTCTCCATCCTCTGGTGGGTCTTCATCGCCGTTGCCGCCATTGCTGTTGGAATTAGTTTGTATCAAAACCTGATGGACCTGATCGGCGGAGTGACACGGGCACACACGGCAAAATTAACACGCAAGTATCGCTCCAGCAGCCGCAAGTCGCGCCGGTACGTTGCAGAGTTCGAGCAGATCGGCAAGGTTAACATCCGCTTCGATGCCTATCAGCAACTGGAGGATGGGGCAGTGTACAAGGTGACCTTCAGCCCAAACACAAAACGCGGCTGGGAATTCGAAAAGCAATAAAACAAATTCGCCCCATGAGTCAAAACTCACGGGGCGAAAATTTTTGAGAAAGCTGAATCAGCTCAAAGGTCGTACGAGGCGGGAAATCCCAACTATGGGATCGGATAAGGCGGGAAGGTTCCCTCCGGTGCATACCAATCGATCGGGTTGACTCCGTTGGTCACCTGCCCGGCTTTCACGGGAACAGGAAGCAGCAAATGATCGGTGCATTCCGCTGAAAGACCGCAGAGTACGGCCTGGGTGTATCCGGCTTGAAGCCCGCCGCCCGACACATACGCCACCACATAATAATTCCCCGCCGGAAGATTCTCGATCTGATAGGTACTTGAATTTTCGTTGGTGATGATGTAGGAATAATCTCCACTGCCGTCTGCGGCGAAGGCCGTCACAACCAGCGAAGGAATGAAATTGGACGGGTAGTTCAACTGCCCGGCAATGCCACCCAACTCAGTCTCAGCGTTTTCGCCGCCAACACCGAGATTGGGAATACTCGGGTCATTCGGCATGGAAGGCCATTGGGTTGAGTCTCCGTACCAATCGCCCGGGTTGATGTTCGGCGTGACCACACCCGCCTGCACATCGACTTCGATCAAAGATACATCCGTACAGCCCTGATGCATCCCGCAAACATAATATTGGTCGTAGGCCCCAACCAACTTTCCATCAGGAAGCGCATACGCAAACACCGTATACTTGCCAACCGGCAAATCATCGATCTGATAGGTGGTTTGATCTTGAACGGTTTGCACCCAATAATATTGACCGGTCGTTGTATTGAAGGCTACAACCAACAACGGCGGAACGCCACTCGATGGGAACGATAATTCTCCCGAGATCGAGCCGGTCATGCCCGCCGCAGTTGGGATCGCTGTGGCCGGAGCCGCCGGGGCCTGCGCCGTTAATGCCTGAAAAGTAGCCTGCACGATCTGGTCGATCTGTGCCTGGTCGGGCAGGCAGGCCGACAAAGTTAATACAAGGGATAGTAAAACAAAAACAAGTTTTTTCTTCATCGCACTCTCCTTTAGTAATATTTGTTGCGCCTAAGCCTTCGAAAAGGTTGCTGTATTTTCAAGAAAGGTCAACACATCCAACAGTTTCACCGTCCAGACTTCCTCTTTAGTGAGCATCACCCAATATTGACCTTTTCCGCCTCTCACGCCGTTCGGAAGATCAGACAGGCGCTTCGCCTCCACGCCCTCGGCTGGTGCGGGATACTTGAGCAGGATCTGCCCCGCCTCCCATCCAACCGAAGACAAGCCGATCCTTTCCGCCCGCAGTTTTACGCGGATCTGATAGAAAAGATTCTGCACCATCTCCGGCAGTTGACCGAAGCGGTCACGGAATTCAGAGCCGAGCGCATCGAGCTCGGTCTCATCGCGCAGATCGGCAATGCGGCGATACAAGCGTAGGCGTAAATCCTGGTCCGTGATGTAAGGGGCGGGGATACCAACAGCGAGAGGGAGGTCTACATTAACAGGGATGGAAAGCGGCAGGTTGAATGACGAGAAGGCGGCATCCAACTTTCCATTTTCTACTTTCAAAACATCCGTGGCAATTCTTCTTAATCGTCGAACCGCATCCGCCAGCATACGCGTGTAAAGATGAAAACCGACCGATTGAATGAAACCGTGCTGACGTGTGCCGAGCAATTCGCCCGCGCCGCGTATCTCAAGATCGCGCATGGCGATCGAGTACCCCGCGCCAAGCTGAGTATTCTCGGCAATGACCTCAAGCCGCTGCTGCCCTTCCTGCGTCGGCGACATTTTGTTATGCCGGAAGAAATACGCATACGCGCGCATGGCGCCGCGCCCAACACGACCGCGAAGTTGATAGAGTTGTGCCAACCCAAAAGTATCGGCGCGGTCGACAATAAGCGTGTTGGCATTGGGGATGTCCAGGCCGGATTCGATAATGGTGGTGGAAAGTAGAATATCGATCTCTGCATTGGTGAATCGATGCATGACCGCCGAAAGTTGATTCTCCGCCATCTGCCCATGACCGATGTCAATGCGCGCTTCGGGAACGAGTTTCTCCAAATGAGCCTTCATCGCATCTATCGTTTGTACACGATTGTGGACGAAAAAAATCTGTCCGCCGCGTTCCAGCTCGCGCAGGATGGCCTGACGCACCAGGCGCGGCGAATACGGTCCCACATGTGTGATGATGGGCAGGCGTTCTTCCGGCGGCGTATTGAGGTTGGAGATGTCACGGACGCCGGTCAGCGCCATGTAAAGCGTACGCGGAATCGGCGTAGCTGTGAGCGTCAACACGTCCACTTCGGTGCGCAGTTTCTTGAGATGCTCCTTGTGTGTCACACCGAATCGCTGTTCCTCGTCAATGACCACCAGACCTAAATCTTTGAACATAACATCTGACGAAATGAGGCGATGCGTGCCGACGATGATATCCACTTCACCGATGGAGAGTTGATGCAGAATCTCCGTCTGTTCGCGCGGGGTGCGGAAGCGTGAAAGCATTTCCACTTTGACGGGAAAGGCGGCAAGACGCTGGGAGAATGTTTCAAAATGCTGCTGAGCCAAAACCGTCGTTGGCACAAGTACTGCAACCTGCTTGCCGCTCATCACGGCCTTGAAGGCAGCGCGCAAGGCAACTTCAGTCTTGCCATAGCCCACATCACCACATAACAAGCGATCCATCGGGCGGGCACGTTCCATATCGCGTTTGATATCGACGATGGCACGCTTCTGATCCTCGGTCTCAACGTAGGGGAAACTATCTTCGAGTTCCTTCTGCCATTGTGTATCTTCCGAGAAGGAATAGCCTTCCACCACCTGACGGCGTGCATACAGGTCAAGCAAGTCTTCTGCAACCTTCTGCACCGCTTCCTTAACTCGCGCCTTGGTCTCCCCCCATGCCTGCCCGCCAAGATTATCCAGCGACGGCTTGCCGCCATCCGCGCCGAGGTAGCGCGTGAGACGATCTGCCTGATGGACAGGGACGTAGAGGATGTCACCACGTTCATACTCCACCGTGAGATACTCTCGTTCGTGTCCGTCCAACTGTCGCTGAATCAGACCCGCAAAGCGCCCAATGCCATGATCCACATGGACGACGTAATCCCCCACTTGCAAATCAGCATATAACGATTCAGGCGTATCCGCCATTTGACGTTGGCGCGTACGCGGCTGCGGACGTTCCCAGCCGAAGACTTCTGAATCAGTGATTAAGTGAATGGTAGATAACGAGTCATTTTTTAGTGTGAAGCCTTCAGAAAGCGAGGCTTCTGTGAATTCAAGGTTAGGGTGTTCGGATGTTGGGTAATACTCATTCCATAGTTCGTGCAAGCGTTGGGCCTGGCGCGAAACGATAAAAACCTGCTCGCCATTCTCCACGATCGGCGCGAGGTAATCAATGAACGGTTTGAGCCGCCCGCCAAAACGTTCATCGTGACCAAAGTGGGAGGCAAGTTGAATACCATCCTCGGCTTCGGTGGAATGTCCCAACTCCAAATAAACAAACTCTGTCAGGTTGTCGTTCAACTCAGACCACGGAATATACGGCACAGGGAAACTTGACGCCAGCGTGCCTTCTTTGATGCTCTCCTCCCGAAACTTAACCGCCTGTTCCTCCACCTCGTTCGCCATAACATCGATCAAACTCAAGTCGTCAACAAGGATCAATGTCTTTTGCGGAAGATAATCCAGAAGCGAGGCGGGCTGGCCATGCAGCAGCGGAATATGGAACTCGGAGAGCTGTGATTCGGATTCGGTGGTATCTGCTAAAAACTCACGTGAAGGTGTAATGAGGATCGATTCAAGTTTTTCGAGCGTGCGCTGGGTGGCCGGGTCAAAACTGCGAATGGTTTCAATTTCATCGCCAAAGAAATCGAGGCGCACAGGATTCAATTCCGTGGGAGCCCATACATCGAGGATACCGCCACGCCCGGAGAATTGTCCCGGTTCGAGGACGGTGTTGACACGCTGGTAACCGATCCGCGCCCACTCACGCATCAAGCCATCAGGTTGGCTGTTCTGGTTGACTGACAGTTTCTTGCACGCCTTGAGAAAGTCCCGCCGCGGCAGGGTGCGCGTCATCAACGAGCGGACCGAGGCAACGATGATGGGCGAAGTTTCGGGTTTCCTGGTAAATGGTAAGTGGTAATTGGATAGTGCGGTGAGCGTTTGCAGTCGCTCACGGCGGGTCGTCACGCCCCAGGCAGCATCTTCATAGAAGAGCGGGTTCGGTTCTGCAAAAAGATAACGCGGCGACTTGACCCAGAATCCCAACTCATCGAACATCGCCAGCGCATGGTCGGCGCGGTCGGTGATGAGCAGGATGGGCTGATGGATATCCGCGTGCAGGGAGGCGAGGATGGGCAAACGCACAGAACGCGGCAAGCCCAGCCCGGAAGCCGGTTTACCGGCATTGAGTTCGCTCAGCAAATGCTGATACGGCGGAAGAGTACGGAGATGACCGAGGAGTCGTTCCATGATCTATTTCTGAATATCTCCGTTGTATTTATTCATCGCTGCATTCAGTCCCTTCATCACAAATTCAAGGGCAGCGTCGGTGGCACGAGAGAGGAGATCGGGCATGAGCTTTAACTCATCCTTTGAGAAGTTTTGCAATACATAATCCTTTGGGTCCATGCGTCCGGGGGGGCGCCCTATGCCGAGGCGCAGGCGTGGGAAATCCTTGGTGCCGAGCAATTCAATCGTATTCGCCATGCCACGCTGACCGCCCGGTCCGCCGGTGGGACGGATGCGGATCGTGCCATAGGGAATGTCCAGGTCATCATGGGCGACGATCAGGTTATCGAGCGGTATCTTATAGAAATGCAAAAGTCCCTGCACCGATTGGCCGGAAAGGTTCATATACGTCTGCGGTTTGGCGAGTATGAGTTTGCGCTCCTCGTACAAACCTGAGATGACAATGGCTTTCGATTGCACTTTCATGCCGCGCGCGCCGATCTTTTCCGCGAGGTGGTCAATGAGCATGAAGCCGATGTTGTGGCGGGTGTCTTTGTATTCGCGTCCCGGGTTGCCGAGACCGATGATGAGGTATATATCTTGTGTCATGTTTCAAATTCCAGGTATCAGTGGTCAGTAAGCAGTAGTCATTTATCAGTGAGCAGTTATCAGATATTTTTGCGGAGGCGAAGGATGAGGGAGAAAAAGGCAAACATGCTGAGGATCAGAGCGGCGCTTTGCCAAAAAATGGTAAAGATGGAAGAGACGGTTAGAGTGGCCGGATTGGTTGGGAGAGGTGTGGCGGTTGGAAAAGTCGTAATTGGAGTAGGCGTCTCCTGGGAAAATGAAGGCGGGGCAAGGGTGGCATTGAATTGCGAAAAGGATGGCAGGGTTGGCGTGGCTGTGAGTGTGGCGGTGGGCGTTGGAGTGGGCAGCGGCTCATCATTTCGTATCTTCAAGTCGGTGATAAGGATATCTTGAATTGTGCCATCTTGAAAATTAACCCGCAGACGCAGATCATAGTCGCCGTCGGTGACAGTTGTTGTGTCCCAGGCGGTGAGGACGGGGCCAGCCGTCGGCTGGGAGAAGGTTTGGAGGGTGAACCAGGCCGCGGCGGGATCCGAAGCGGCGGTTGAGTAGGTAAAAGCCAGCTCGGCAGAGGTGAAGTTCGGGGCGTCCATCCGGCCCTGAATTTCGACCATTCCACGCAAAATTTCGCCGGAGGTCGGGGAGGTAAGGGCGATGGTCGAGTCTTGAAAAAGAAGGGCAAGAATCAAAAAAAACTTGAGCATGGCAATCGGTAAGTTTAACATGAAGGCGAAAGAGGGTCAAATTGCGGCTTTGTTTCAGAGTTGAAAACGAATTGAAATGTGCGGGCAATTCTCGAATACCCGTTTTTCTGGTAAACTCTAGCCGTTCAACATAGATAGTAACGAATTTAGGAGACCCTGTTATGGCACCATCCCGCGCTGACCAAATCGTGGAACGACTTCGCAATATGCAAGCCGCCGCACCTGACATTGAAGCCTCTGCTGTTGTGTCGGTGGACGGGTTGATCATGGCCTCGGCCCTGCAACAGGGCGTCGAAGAAGATCGTGTTTCCGCCATGTCTGCGGCAATGCTCAGCCTCGGTGAACGCATTTCAGGCGAATTGGGGCGCGGCAGTCTGGAGCAGGTTTATATCAAAGGTGACAAGGGCTCCATTGTGCTGACGGCCATCGGTGAGGAAGCGGTTCTCACCGCGATGGCGCGGCAGGAAGCGAAACTCGGCATGGTCTTCCTCGAAATGAGGCGCGCTGCCGAAGATTTGTTGAAGCTGGTCGGATGATCCACAGGCAACCCCTGACACTCAGATAAGGCAACCCCGGAATGGGGAGGGCTAAACACCCTCCCCATTCTTTTTGTTTATTAACCATCCCCGCTAGCACTTCGTGGCACAAGGGCGGGGAGAAATCCAAGGAGAAGAAGTATGACAACAAAGTATTTATTCTTTACCGGTGGTGTGGTGTCATCGGTTGGGAAAGGGGTGACGGCGGCTGCGACAGGTCTGCTGTTGAAAGAACGCGGCTTCAAGGTGGCAGTGCAAAAGCTGGACCCGTACATCAACGTGGACCCGGGCACGATGTCGCCGTATCAACACGGTGAAGTGTATGTGCTGGATGACGGCGCAGAAACGGACCTGGATCTTGGTCACTACGAACGGTTCATTGACATTCGCCTGAGTCGGGTCAGCAACTTCACCACAGGGCAGGTCTATGCAGAGATCATCTCGAAGGAACGCCGCGGTGATTATCTCGGCGGGACGATTCAGGTAATCCCTCACATTACCAACGAGATCAAACGCCGCATCGGCCTGGTGGAAAAGGAAACCGGCGCGGAGATCGTCATTCTCGAAGTAGGCGGGACGGTGGGCGATATCGAATCCCAGCCCTTCCTCGAAGCATTGCGCCAGCTTCGCAATGAAGTGGGGCGCGAGAACTGTCTCTTCATCCATGTGACCTGGCTGCCCACCATCGGCGCGACGGGTGAGATCAAGACCAAGCCCACCCAACACTCAGTAGCGGCTTTACGTTCCATTGGTATTTCGCCCAACATCATCATCGCGCGCGCCGACCAGGACGTCGACCAGGGTTTGTGCGACAAGATCGCGTTGTTTTGTGACGTGGAAAAGAATGCCGTCATTCCGATGAAGACCGCCAGCGTTTTGTATGAAGTGCCTTTGCTTTTAGAGGAACTTGGCGTGGGCGAATTGATGCTCAACAAACTGGGTCTGAAAGCCTCGCGCAAACCGGATATGCGTCCCTGGAAAAAACTGGTGGAAAGCGTCAAAAAAGAAAAGCCTGTGGTTAACGTGGCACTGGTCGGCAAGTACGTGGAATTGCAGGATGCCTACATGTCGGTGCGTGAAGCCTTAAAACATGCTGCGCTCGCCAACGACGTGGAAGTATCCATCAGTTGGGTGCATTCAGCAGACCTTGAAAAGGATAAGGGTTGGGAGGTGGTCCGAAACGCCGACGCGGTACTCGTGCCTGGCGGTTTTGGTTCACGCGGCGTGGAAGGCAAAATTCTCTCCGCTCGCTATGCGCGCGAGAACAAGGTTCCATATTTAGGTTTATGCCTTGGGATGCAGACCATGTGCATCGAGTTCGCGCGCAATGCCCTCGACCTCGAAGACGCCAACTCCTCAGAATTCGACCGCGCGACAGAACACCCGGTCATTGATTTGATGCACGACCAGCGCTCGATCACCGACATGGGCGGGACGATGCGCCTCGGACTCTACCCGTGCCTGCTCCAACCAGAGACGAAGGCCGCCGCCGCCTATGCCGTTCCCAATGTGGAAGAGCGACATCGTCACCGCTTTGAGTTCAACAATTCCTATCGTGAACAATTCGAAAAACATGGCATGGTATTCTCCGGCCTCTCCCCCGATGGCCGATTGGTGGAGATCGTGGAATTGAAGGATCATCCTTATATGGTGGCAAGTCAATTCCACCCTGAGTTTTTATCGCGCCCGATGAAACCGCATCCGCTGTTTGTGGGGTTGTTGAAGGCGGCGAAGGAAAGAGCGGGGAAGTAGAAAGTGGTGAGTGGGAATTAGAGATTATAGAATTGGCAGGTGTGCGTCGCACTTTGTTAAGAAGAGCGACGCATTTTTTTATTCCTTTACAACAACCGTCAACCCAAGCGTTGCGCCGAAGGGGTGGGCACCGTCGGTGAAGCGCCAGTAGGAGGTGTAGGTTCCGGCCTGTTTGGGAGCATCCACAATGACGGAAAGTTCGGTCCATTCACCAGGCTGGACAATTTTCCCCAGCGTGTTCCAGGAAGAGTCAAAATATTCATCGACAACGATGCTAAGGGTGTAGTTGAATACCCACTCGCAGGTGCCCGTATTCTCTACCTTCCATGTTTTCACAAAGCTCTCTTCGGGTGCAACCTCGGTACCGCTGGGATAGTTGACATCGCGCACAAAGGCAAGGTTGTTACAGCCATAAGCCAATGCACCCGAGTTGGCAGTCGCTGTTGGGAGTGTGCCGGTCACAGTTGGAGTGAGGAGCAGGCTGGGTGTGTTGGTGAAGAATACAAAGCCGGGTGTCCATGTAGGCGGAGGAGGCAACGTGTTAGCTGGCGCAGGTGTGGGCGTCGGCAGGAAGGTATTGGTCGGCAGTGGTGTGTTCGTGCTGGGTGGTGGCGGTGTAAATAAGGCGGTCTGTGTGGCAAAGAAACCAGCTACCATGGTACCCACAACCTGGGTCATGGCGGCATCGGCGCTCGCCTGTTCTTCGGCGGGAGACGCTCCGCAGGCGGAGAGGATGACGATCGCTATCAGGAAAAGGATCGGGAGTTTTGGATTTAATCGCATGTAGAAAACCTCACTTTTCACGAGTAATTGTAAATGAGATTTTCTTTTCGTTTCTTTCAAATTTTAATCCCCAGGTTTTCAGCGCGTACTTTCAGCGCGGAGATC
>JAEURI010000086.1 GCA_016789225.1 Anaerolineales bacterium | reverse complement strand
GGTATTGAATGATGGAGGTTTTCGAGGATAATCCCACCCGAGGTCTTTTATTACATGCCCATCTATATATCACGCCTCAATTTTGCTACAATGAAATCAGGCAGAGACTGTGAGGTGAACGATGTACACAAACGTTGATCGGTTAAAAGTGGTGGGCTGGGTTTTGGCGGCGGCCCTGGTGGCATCCCTGTTTCTGCAAAGTTCGGGGCTTTTGGCCTTCATGATCCTGATGCTGGCAGGCTGGGCCTTTGTGTACCTGAAACAGATGGAAGGCGTCAGCGAAGAGGACATCACGCGCAGGATACGGGCGGAGTATCCTGCCGAGTCGCGGCCGCAGGTGTTGGAGGTCTACAAGCATTTGAAGGCCAAAGAGTTGGATGGTCTGTTCGGAAAGATCCTCGATGAATCAAAAGGGGATGTGAAGAGGGTCATCAAACTTGCCGATGTCGCCGAGAACGTGGGATGGCAGGCCTTTCTCAACAATCATTATTAACTGACCTTGCGCAAAACGTCCCGAAGGCTCTCGAAAATCATGCCTATTTTCAGGTCAATCCTTCGGGACAGTAATTATTAACATCAGTTATTAAGTTTGATTCTCTGCCGGCGTAGGGGTGACCCATCTCACAAATGGGCCGCCCCTACTTTTTTTATTTGTGGTTTAATCCCCTAATGGAAAAGGCCCTCAGCCCATTCTTTCAGCCGAAAGGCGTCGTCGTCATCGGCGCATCGGCATCGCCGGAAAAACTCGGCTACGGTGTGGCGCGCAATTTGATCGAAAGCGGCTACACGGGTACGGTCCATTTCGTGGGGCAGAAAAGCGGGGAATTATTTGGTTATCCACTCTACACAAATTTGCAGGACGTGCCCGACCCGGTTGACCTGGCGATCCTGATCGTGCCAACGCAAGCGACTCCGCAGAGCATTGAAGATTGCGCCAAACGCGGCATTAAAGCGGCGATCATCGTCTCGGCAGGCTTTCGTGAGATCGGCGCGGAGGGAGCGGCGCTGGAGCAGCAATGCGTCGAAGTTGCGCGCGCACATGACGTACGTTTATTGGGCCCCAATTGCATCGGCACCATCGATACGCACCTGCCGCTCAACACCACCTTCCTGCAACCACCCATGCCCGCGCCGGGTCATATCGGTTTCATCTCACACTCCGGCGCATTCGCCGCCGCCATCATCGACTGGGCGCGCGGCCAGGGCTTCGGCTTCTCACGCATCGCCAGCCTCGGCAACCAGGCCGATGTCAACGAGACCGACGTGCTGCCCATGCTCGCAAAAGATGACGCCACCAAGGTCATCACCATGTACATGGAAAGCGTCTCGGATGGAAGAAGGTTCATCCAGGCGGCCAGTGAGATCAGCAAAAACAAACCCATCATTGCCCTAAAGGTCGGCCGCTTCGAGGCGGGGCAAAAAGCCGCCGCATCCCATACGGGCGCGCTGGCCGCGTCAGATACCGCATTCAATGCCGCCTTCGAAAAAGCGGGCGTCCTGCGCGCCGAAACCGCCGAGCAGATGTTCGATTGGGCACGGGCGCTGGAGAATTGTCCGCTGCCGAAGGGAAGCCGGGTCGGGATTCTGACCAACGCAGGCGGACCCGGCGTCATCGCCGCCGACTCGCTCGAGCATCACGGCCTGGTGCTTACCCAACTGAGCGACTCCACGCTGAAACATTTATCGGCCACTCTCCCATCCGCTGCCAACATCCACAACCCGGTGGATATGCTCGCCTCGGCATCACCGGAGCAGTACGCGGCCTGCTTGAAGATCCTATTGCAAGATAAAAACGTGGACTCCGTCATAGTCATCCTCCCTCCCCCGCCGATGTTCAAAGCTGAGGAAGTGGCAAAGGCAGTAAATGAGGTAATTGGTCATTGGGATAAACCAGTGGTGGTGACATTGATGGGGTCAACTCTTGTGGAAGAGGCGGTTAAAACGTTTGCAAGTTCAAAGGTTGTCACTTATCCCTTCCCTGAACGGGCGGCATCTGCGCTGGCGGCGTTGGTAAGGCGGGAAAAATTCCTCGACCGCAGACCGCCGACGGAAGGCCAAGCGGTCAGTGGTCATCGGTCTGCCGTCGGTTTATCTCCAGATGAACTCATTGCTTCCTACGGCATTCCCACCGCGCCGATCAAACTTGCGCGCAACGAGGATGAAGCCGTTGCAATCGCAGACAAGCTTGGGTATCCCATCGTGATGAAGATCGCCTCGCCCGATATTCTGCACAAGTCGAATGTGGGCGGGGTCCTGATGAACATTCAAGACGCTGCTTCGCTGCGAAACAGCCATGCCCAGCTGATGGAGCGGATCAATAAGCTCATCCCGCCGCCGCGAATTGACGGAGTGCATATTCAACGTCAGATCAACGAGGGGCAGGAAGTCATCGTTGGCATGGTGCGCGACCCGCAATTCGGTCCGCTGATGATGTTCGGATCGGGCGGCGTGGAAGTGGAAGGGCTCAAGGATGTGGCCTTCTGCCTGGGAACGTTGAACCAGGCCGAGGCGGAGTCGATGATGCGTAAAACCTGGGCCGGGAAAAAGCTGAAAGGCTTTCGCAGCATCCCGCCTGTAGATGAGGGAGCGGTCAGGGATGTTTTGGTCAGGCTCTCACGCCTTGCCGCAGAACATGAAGAGATCGAGGAAATTGAGATCAATCCGTTGTGCGTGCTGGCAAAAGGTGCTTTGGCAGTGGATGTGAGAATTAAATTCAAAGGAGCATAGCATGACAGCATTTGTGATCGTGGATATTGAAGTGACCGACCCGCAAGGATACGAAGACTATAAACGCCTCGCCCCGCCTGCGGTGGCATTGTATGGCGGCAAATATGTGGCACGCGGCGGACATACTGAAACGCTCGAAGGCGACTGGTCGCCCAAGCGTCTGGTGATTTTGCAATTCGACAGTGTGGAGCGCGCGAAGGCGTGGGTCGACTCGGAAGAGTATAGTGAAGCACGCGCCTTGCGCCATAAATACGCCAGGTCTCAAATGGTTGTGATCGAAGGGGTGTAAGTTGGAGCCAATCGAACATTTTATTCGGCAATTCGAAGGCAAGACTATCAGTGTGGCAGTTCAAGACCTTGAAACCAGCAAAGAGATTCTTATCAACGCCGATGTGAGCATGCATCCCGCCAGCACGATGAAAGTTCCGGTGATGATGGAAGTATTCCGTCAGGCGGAGGCAGGTTTGCTTTCGCTGGATGAACCGCTGAAAATCTTCAACTCGTTCAAAAGCATCGTAGATGGCAGTGAGTTTTCATTGGAAGAAGCAGACGACTCAGACAAAACGCTGTACGCAAGAATAGGCGAAAGTGAAACCATCCGCGAATTGAATCGACTGATGATCATTCGCTCGTCGAACCTTGCTACGAATCTGCTGATGGAGCGGGTCACCTGTGCCAAAGTGGATACTTTCATCAAGGAACTTAGTATCGATAACATGACCGTCATTCGCGGATTGGAATATAAAAAGGCGTATCGACTTGGCATGAACAATGCCGCCAGCGCGCGTAGTTCCACACAGATGATGAAGTTGATCGCCGAAGGCAGGGTCGTTTCGCGCAATGTTTGCGACGAGATGATCGCGGTCATGTTCGGGCAGGAGTTCAATGAGAGTATCCCCGCCCTGCTACCCGCCGATGTAAAGGTCGCTCACAAAACCGGTTGGACGGGCGACTTCTTCCACGACACGGGCATCGTCTTTCCACCCAATCGCAAGCCGTACGCCATTTCGCTGTTCACGCGTGGCTTCCCTGAAGACGATGAAAATCAGACACATGGGTGCATGGCTCAAATTTCAAAATTAATTTACGAAAGTATCGTATGATCACAGTCTCCACTCTTACATACTATCCCATCAAAGCCTGCCACGGATTCGACGTGCTTGCGAGCAATATCCAACGCATGGGGCTTGAACATGATCGCCGCATGATGGTCGTCACGCCGGATGGCGAGTTTCTGACTCAGCGTGAGTATCCGCGTTTGGCGCTGGTCACGCCCACCCTTAAGAATGAGGCGGTCACTTTATCTGCACCCAATTTTGAATCCATTCAGTTCACGGTTCAATCTTCCGGCACGCCCTCGCCTGTCAATATCTGGTCAAGCAGCGGCGTGGATGCCATCGACCAGGGCGATGAAGCCGCGATATGGTTCTCCGATTGGCTCGGCACCTCGGTGCGGCTCGTTCACATGGCAGATGGGTTCAAGCGCAAATTGAATCCGAATTATGCGGTCAGCGCGGATGACCACACCGGATTTGCAGACGGCTATCCGATTCTGATCATCTCGGAAGAATCGCTTCAGGACTTAAACTCAAGGCTTGATTCAGCGCTGCCGATGAATCGATTCCGCCCGAACCTTGTGGTTAAAGGCTGTGAACCGTTCGCGGAAGATACATGGAAGCGCATCCGCATTGGGGATGTGGAGATGGCATTGGTCAAGCCATGTCCGCGCTGTGTGGTGACGACCATTGATAAAGAAACGCTGGCGAAAAATAAAGAACCGCTCAAGACCTTGAGCGGCTATCGCAATCACGAACTCGGCGCGATCTTTGGGATGAACACGATTCCCCTGAACGAAGGAAAAATTGAAACTGGTATGACCGTGGAGATCTTGGAATAATGAATTTTATCGACATTCTCGGCTGGGTCGGCTCGGCAACGTACTTGATCGCTTTTGCATTGAACTCTGCTAAAAAAGTTACCAGCGACTCGTTCACCTATCAGGGTATGAATATTCTGGCAGGCATCATCATGACGTATTACACCTTTAATCACGGCGCTTATTCGGCAACCGCGCTAA
>JAEURI010000067.1 GCA_016789225.1 Anaerolineales bacterium | reverse complement strand
GAATTCCACCGGCTCCAGGGTAAAGGGACTCCACTTCTGCCTGCCAAGCCAGTAGCGAAGAATGGCCTTGAGGTTTTGCTTGTTTGCATATTCAAGGATAAAGACGGCGTTGGGTTGCAAAACGTTCCGTATTTGGCCAATCGCTTTTGGGGCGTCGGCCATGTGGTGCAACACACGGATCATCGTGGCGGCATCAAACAACCCGGTCCGGAAGGGGAGGCGGTATACATCTGCCGCAACATAGATGTACTTGTCGGAGCGTCCGAGCCTTTGCTGGGCCTGCTCCAATTGGGTGGTCGAATAATCGAGGATAACGATGCGCTCGAAACCGGCATAGCGCGGAGTATTGCGCCCGGCTCCTGCACCGAGTTCGAGCATCAATTTGCCACCCTTTGGCAGCAGACGTCTCAGGGCGATGGCTTCCGTCTTGTCTTCGTAGGCGCGCCCGCCCTGTTCCCAAAAGGATTGTTGGTAGTCGGAGCCTTCGTAATTACAAACGGGAGGAGTGTTAGTCATGTGGTCAATTGGTCTCTTGGTCAAGTAGTCGGGTAGTCTTGTGATCATTTGGTCTGACTACAAGACTACCCAACCATCAGACTATTAGACTATGTAGACTAACGCCCCACCGCGCGATAGACGAAGCCCATTTCCGCCATGCGTTTGGGTTCGTAGATGTTGCGCCCGTCATAAATGACCGGAGCTTTGAGCAGGTTTTTGACCTTGTCGAGGTCTAGCTGTTTGAACTCGTTCCATTCGGTGATGACCATCAGCGCATCACAGCCTTCGGCCATTTTGTATGGCTCATCGAACATGTCCACGGCGGGGAGGATGGGCCGTGCCACCTCCATCGCCACCGGGTCATAAGCGCGCACCTTTGCGCCCGCCTCGATCAGCGACTCGGAAATATCGATGGACGGCGCATCGCGCATGTCGTCAGTATTAGGTTTGAAGGCCAGCCCCAGCAGACCGATGGTCTTGCCTTTGAGACTGCCCCCGATCATTTTCTCCACGCTTTTCACCGCTTCCTTGCGGCGGTCATAGTTGACATCCATGACGCTGTTGAGAATCTTGGGGTCAAGCCCGCTTTCCTTTGCCATGAAGGCCAGCGCCTCCACATCCTTGGGGAAACAGGAGCCGCCCCAGCCCAGACCCGCATCCAAAAAGTGACGGCCGATGCGTGCATCGTAGCCCATGCCGGCGGCCACTTCCTTCACATCCGCGCCGACACGTTCGCACAGGTCGGCCAGTTCATTGATGAAGGAGATCTTCGTGGCAAGGAAGGCATTGCTGGCGTACTTGATCATCTCTGCTGTGCGCAAATCTGTGATGACAATGGGCGCGCGTAAGGCCAGGTGGAGCTGGGCAACTTTATTCGCGGCGTCTCTGTCCAAAGAACCAATGACGGTGCGATGCGGATTCATGAAATCACCGATGGCCGACCCTTCACGCAAAAATTCCGGGCAGGAGACTACGGCAAACTCGACCGGATTCGGCTGGGCACCCTGCACAATATCAGCCACCCAGTCCCCGGTCCCGATCGGAACCGTGGATTTGTTGATGAGGATGAGCGGAGCGGTCATATTCTCCGCAATGGATTTGGCGGCAGCAGCCACATATTGCAAGTCCGCCGAGCCATCCGAGCCAGAGGGAGTCCCCACGGCGATGAAGGCATATTCTGCGCCCTTCAATGCTTCTTGATATGAGGTTGTGAAGGTAATGCGACCGGCTCTTACATTGCGTTTGACAAGTTCATCCAGCCCTGGTTCGTAAATGGGCATGATACCCTTTTTGAGATTTTCCACGCGCTGCTCGTTCACATCCAGCGCCACGACGCGGTTCCCCAGGTCGGCAAAGCATGCGGCGGTCACCAGACCGACGTAGCCCACGCCAACGACACAAATTTGTTTCATATGTTTCCTCTTGATTGAAAGATTTGGCTCTTGATGAATTTGTCCACGATTAATGACCGCGCAGGGATGTCCTGGTATGCGTCATTTGCGGATTAAAGAGCCAGGGGTATTAAGATAGTCCCGGCTGATTTTAGCGTTTATTGATCCAACCGTTCACAGATTCGAGCAGTTCAAGCAGGTCCATTGGCTTGGTGATGTATTCATCACAGCCTGCATCGAAGGCTCGCTGGCGGTCGCCGGGCAAAGCATGAGCTGTGAGCGCAATCAACGGAATGGCGGTGGTTTGTGTATTGCCTTTGATGAGGCGGGTGGCCGTCCAACCGTCCATTTCCGGCATCGCAAGGTCCATGATGATGAGGTCCGGCATCTGTTTGAAGGCAGCATTGACCCCGTCGCGGCCGTTCATGGCAAGGAAGGTCTCATATCCGTTCTTCTCCAAAATGAAGCGGACCAGTTCATAAGTATCCATATTATCTTCAACGATCAGGATGCGCCCTATGCTCATGGGCTTAAATATACTACAAAGTGAGGGGCTTAAATTCGCAAATTTTGAGCTCCCCTGTGCCCGTGGGTATAATCATGGAATGCGCATGCTTTTTGTCACAGATGCCCGTTCTCCCATTTCCAGCAACTGGATACGTTATTTTGTCGAACGCGGCGACGAAATATTTATCGCCTCCACCTTCGAATGTGAACTGGATTTCCCGGTCAAGCGGCTGGAGTTTACCCCGGTGGCCTTTAGCGCCGTTAAAAAGCGCACCTCCGCCCCATCCAGCGCCTCCTCACGGACCCTTGGCCTGCGTACTCGAATCCGGCAGTGGCTCGGTCCTTTGACCCTTCCCGCTGCCGCGCGCAAACTGCGAACTTTTATCAAAGAGGTTCAGCCTGATCTGATCCACGCCATGCGCATCCCCTATGAAGGCATGCTAACCGCCTCAGCATTAGACGGTCTCGTTACCCGCCCCTCGTTTCTCGTCTCTGTTTGGGGCAACGACTTCACTCTTCATGCGTCGTCCACCCCGTTGATGGGATATTACACGCGCAAAGTAATGAAATCTGTCGACGGCTTGCATTCCGATGTCGAACGCGATGTTCGGCTGGCAAGAGAATGGGGGCTTGGCGCGGAAAAACCAGCCTTTGTGGCTCCCGGTAACGGCGGGATTAAGACGAATATTTTTTATCCCCCGGCAGAACCTGTGAAAAATCCAGTGGTAATCAACCCGCGTGGGGTCAGGCCGTATGTGCGTAATGATTCGTTCTTCAAGGCTCTTCCGTTGGTGCTGGCAAAACGCCCCGAAACGAAGTTCCTTTGCGCAGGCATGCAGAATGAGCCGCAAGCAATGGGCTGGGTGCGAGAATTTAAAATAGAGAAAGCGGTGGAGCTGTTGCCTTCCTTCCCACATGAAAAAATGGGCGATGTCTTTCGCCGGGCGCAGGTCGTGGTCTCCCCAAGCATTCACGACGGCACGCCGAATACCCTGCTCGAAGCCATGGCCTGCGGATGTTTCCCTATAGCAGGCGATCTGGAATCCATCCGCGAGTGGATTACCCCAGGGCAGAATGGTCTGTTGTTCGATGCGAATAATCCGCAAGCCATTGCCAATTCGATTTTATTAGGGCTGGAACGCGAAGACCTGCGCAGAGAAGCGGCAGATTTGAATTCTGAAATTATTTCTGCACGAGCGGAGTATGGGGCGACTATGAAAAGGGTGGCGGGATTTTATGAGACGGTAATAGGGTAGATTATTCTGAGCAACCATAATTACTTTACACTTTAAGCATCTCTACGAGTATCCCAAAGACCCTCACTACACTGGTGCGCGGCGCAAGTGTAGCTGTCGCTCACATCATCCCGATGTCCTTCGGGAGGGTGACACATTGTAAGTTAACTTATGTTACTCTGAATAGTAAACTGGGAATTGGTCATGAATCATAACTTCCGAGGAATTTTTCTCGGAAGTTATTGACTACTCAACTATTTGACTATTAAACTACTCGACTAACTAACTCCACTTCCAAGTCGTGCCGTCTTTGCTGTCTTCGATGGAGACGCCCATTGCTTTCAACTGGTCGCGGATCTCATCGGAGCGTTTCCAGTTTTTGTCTTTGCGTGCCTGGGTGCGTTCGGCGATCAGGGCATTGACTTCGGCTTCTTTTTCGCTGGAGCCTTTTTTCTCTTCGAGTTTCAAGCCAAGCACGCC
>JAEURI010000047.1 GCA_016789225.1 Anaerolineales bacterium | reverse complement strand
TCGCAGACTGAAAGGCTTTTCGGATTCGACAGAAAAGACCTGCTCGGGCAACCCGTTGAGGTGCAGATTCCAAATCGCTTTAAGAATATTCATCCCAGCCACCGCCAGCGATTCTCCTCCGCCCCACAGGTGCGTCCCATGGGAGCCGGGCTTGAGCTACATGGGCTTCGAGCCGACGGGCACGAGTTCCCGGTTGAGATCAGTCTCAGCCCGCTGCAAACGCTGGACGGTGTATTGACCGTGGCGGCTATTCGCGATGTCACCAAGCGCCAGCGCGCCGAGAAAAAATTCCGCGGCCTGCTTGAATCTGCACCAGATGCCATGGTGGTCGTGGATAAATTGGGGATCATCAACCTGGTCAATTCGCAAACAGAAACACTATTCGGGTACAGCCGCACCGAAATGGTCGGCCAGACCATCGAGATCCTGGTGCCGAAGCGGTTTCGAAAGAAACATATCAAAAACCGCGAGGGTTATTATGTCGAACATCCCATACGCCCCATGGGAGTGGGCCTGGACCTGTTCGGTTTGCGAAAGAACGGGAGTGAATTTCCAATCGAGATCAGCCTTAGTCCTTTGGAATCGGAGGAAGGGCTGCTGGTCAGCGCAGCCATTCGCGATGTGACCGAACGAAAACGGGTCGAGGCAGATATCCATGAACTCAATCTGGAACTGAAACAACATACCGCGCAATTGGAGGCGGCCAACCGCGAGCTTGAGTCGTTCAGCTATTCCGTCTCTCACGACCTGCGCGCGCCGCTCCGCAGCATAGACGGATTCAGCCAGATCCTTCTTGAAGATTATGGCGAGCAGATCCCGCCGGAGGGAAGGAATTATCTGACTCGTATACGTTCCGCTGCCCAGCGAATGGCAGAGTTGATCGACGATCTTTTGAATCTTGCACGCATTACAAGGTCACCGCTTCAACCCAAACTGGTCAACCTAAGCAAACTG
This sequence comes from Anaerolineales bacterium, assembly GCA_016789225.1. Classification (GTDB taxonomy): domain Bacteria; phylum Chloroflexota; class Anaerolineae; order Anaerolineales; family Villigracilaceae; genus Villigracilis. The sequence continues at coordinate 16,564 of JAEURI010000047.1, read as the reverse complement.
GTCGAGGAGGTCGGAGCAATCCTGATGGAGCGGCACATCGGACGTAGTGTCACCCTTTCCATCGTGCCCGACCTGATGGTGCAAGGCGATCCGCATCTGTTGAACATTGCCCTTGAAAATCTGCTTAGCAATGCCTGGAAGTTCACTTCGAAAAAGGAACAGGCTGTGATCGAATTCGGTCAGCAGCATAAATCAAAAGAACGCGTCTTCTATGTCCGCGATAACGGAACCGGCTTTGACATGGCTTATGTCAAAAAATTATTCGGGGTATTTCAACGCCTGCACTCGGTGAGCGAATTTCCCGGCACAGGCGTTGGGCTAGCTACTGTTCAACGCATCATCACAATTCATGGTGGCCGTATTTGGGCCGAGGGTGAAGAGGGAAAAGGCGCAACCTTTTACTTTACTTTATAACGGAGAATGGATGTCCATGAACGAGAAAATGATCTTACTGGTGGAAGATACCCCCGACGACGAAGCCCTGACCGTGCGCGCCTTACAGAAGAATAATATTAGCAACAATCTGGTCGTGGTGCGGGATGGTGCAGAAGCACTGGATTTTCTATTCTGCACAGGAGCCTATTCGGACCGCGATATTCATGACCTGCCCCAGATCGTTCTCTTGGACCTAAATCTCCCCAAGGTGGACGGTCTGGAGGTCCTGCGCCGCATCCGCGCCTCTGAACACACGCGCCTGTTGCCTGTTGTGATCCTTACCTCTTCAAAGGAGGAACAGGATCTGCTCACCGGGTACAGCCTGGGAGCAAATTCCTATGTACGCAAACCGGTGGATTTCAACCAGTTCGTAGATGCAGTTCGCCAGCTTGGATTGTATTGGTTGATCCTAAATGAGGTGCCGCCAAGGCAATAAGATAGTGAGCACACCATTAAGGCTTCTACTTATAGAAGACAATGAGGATGACTCTCTATTAATCCTCAGGGAACTTAAGCGTAATGGGTATGAGGTCGATCATGAGCGCATCGAAACCGCCGGTCAATTACTGGATGCGTTAAAGAGGCGTCCCTGGGATATTATTCTCTGCGATTATTCACTGCCTCACTTCAACGCGCCGCAGGCCCTGGCCCTTGTACAATCCACTGGTTCCGATCTTCCTTTCATCATCGTTTCCGGGACGATCGGGGAGGAATCCGCAGTTGAATCGCTAAAGGCGGGAGCACACGATTTCATCATCAAAGGAAACCCTGCCCGGCTCGCAACTGCGGTTCAACGCGAACTGCGTGATGCAAAGGTGCGCCAGGAGCACCGCCACCGTGAACGCGAGCTGGAGGCCATTGCCTCCATCAGTATGACCCTGCGCAAGACCAACACCCTTAAAGAAATGCTCTCCGAATTACTCGACCAGGCGCTCGACCTGATCTACTCAAAAACAGGCAGCATCTGGCTATATGACAAAACCTCCAATACCGTCAACCTTTCCATCCAACGCGGCTGGGATAATCTGAACATTACCACATCCCTGCGACCCGGCGAGGATATCCCCGGCCTGGTCGTAAAGACCGGCGAGCGGATCATCACCCGCGAGTTCCATTCAGATCCACGGGTATTACCGGTCAATCGCGAACGGATACCCAAGGGAATAGGCGGCGCATGCATCCCTCTTTATTCAGAAGATGAGGTCGTTGGGGTCATTTTCATCAATGTCTCCCTGCCCAGAGAAATCTCCACGGGCGAAGTAAATATGCTAAACGCGCTCGCAGAAATAGGTGGAAATGCCATTCACCGTATGTACCTGCTGGAACAGACCCTGAAACAGGTGGAACAATTGAAGGGCTTGCGAACCATCGACCTCGCCATCAGCAGCAGCCTTGACCTGCGAATATCTTTGAGGGTTGTACTGGAACAGATCACCTCGCAATTGAAAGTAGATGCCGCCTCTGTCTTGCTGATAAAACCGGAATTAAACCGCCTCGAATTCTCCGCCGGAAGAGGCTTCCGCACAAATAGGATCAATACCACCAGCCTGGGCCTGGATGAAGGGTACGCCGGGCGGGTCGCGCTGGAAAAAAAGCTCGTCCAAGTCAATGACCTGAAAAAAAACAGTGAGCGTTTTGCCCGGCCCAAATTGATCGAGGAAGAGGCATTCGTCTCGTACATCGGCGTGCCATTGATTGCAAAAGGCATGGTGCAAGGTGTTCTGGAGATTTTCAACCGCTCCCCTCTGAACGTAGACAACGACTGGCTGACCTTTTTGGATGCGCTCAGCCGGCAAACCGCCATCGCCGTGGATAACGCCCTGTTGTTCGAAAATCTTCAACGCTCGAATTTCGACCTTGCCTCCGCATATAACGCCACCATTGAAGGCTGGTCGCGCGCATTGGACATGCGCGACAAGGAAACCGAGGGCCACAGCCTGCGTGTGACAGAATTGACATTGAAACTGGCGCGCATCATTGGCATGCAGGAACAGCACATGATCAATGTAAAACGCGGAGCATTATTGCACGACATTGGAAAGATGGGTGTACCAGACAGCATCCTGCTCAAACCCGGCCCACTGACAGAAGACGAGTGGAGCATCATGCGTCGTCACCCGCAAAATGCATTCGACCTGCTTGCCCCCATCAGCTACCTGCGACAGGCGCTGGATATTCCGTACAGCCATCATGAAAAATGGGATGGCACGGGATATCCACGCGGGTTGAAAGGTGAGGAAATTCCGCTCTCGGCGCGGGTGTTTGCACTGGTCGATGTTTGGGATGCGCTGACCAACGACCGCCCCTACCGCACAGCCTGGCCCGCCGAAAAGGCTCTCGATTACATTCGTGAAAACAGCGGAATCTATTTCGACCCGCAGATCGTGAATGCCTTTATGAGCCGTTTTGCCGACTTGTTCGAAAACAAATAACCTCCCTTAGAACAAACTGGGTTGCTCCGGAACATCCGGTTTGATCTCATCCCATGGCAGCGGCGGGATGGTCACCCCTGCGGCGATTCGGTGATGAAATTCCCGGCAGATCTCAGGAGCGAGATAATTATCCGGCGAGTGACAAAAGACGAACGCATCACTCCCCGCCGATAGCTGGTCACTGATCCTCCGAACCCATTCCTTCATGTAAGGTTGATTCTGTTCCATCTCCGGGTGACCGATAAAACGGAGAAATGTAAAGTCCGTGGTCTGCTCTTCAAAGACCGGGACGTTTGGCTTTCGTTCCCGCGCCTCAAGCAAACTTTCATAAGCGCTGCCCCTGATGGATTCATCGCCAGACAGGTTTCGTATCGGGCGGGTATCGATGACCACCCGCGCCATGTTCCGTTCTGCCAGTAATTGATTAAGCGCGCTGCGATGTTGCTCGTCGAACCAGTCCAGGTGGCGTACCTCCACACCAAGACGTATGTCCTGTGGAAAGGCATCCAAAAAAGTGGCAAGATCAGGCATCAGCTTTGGCGAATAACTGGGGGGAAGTTGCAGGAACATCGGTCCAAGCCGCGAGGCGAGCGGGCGCATCGTGTCCACAAATCCACGGGCGCGCTCCACATAATCTGCCAGCTTCCCGTTATGGCTGATAGCCTTGGGAATCTTGAGGCAAAACCGAAAGGAGTCGGGAGTCTGGTCGATCCAGGATTGAATGGTCTTGAGGGCGGGGACGGCATAGAACGTGGTGTTGCCCTCGATGGTCGTCAACCGGCGCGCGTATTCCCGCAGAAAATCCGCAGATTTTGTGCCTTTGGGGTAAAAGTTCCCCACCCACCCTTTGAAGGACCAAACCGGACAGCCAAGAAATAGTGCCATGGGGCAATTATATGCCTGTCTTCAGATGTGTCTATCACCACTTGCAAACGGCAGGAGCGCGTGCTATGTTAATGGTGAAAGGGGATCGTTTCAGGAAAGGAGACGAAAATGTACAAAAAGATTCTTGTGCCATTGGATGGCTCGACACTTGCTGAAGCCGTCTTGCCTCATGCAGAAGCGATCGCAAAAGCCGAGGGGGCCGAGATCGTTATTTTGAGGGTGCCTGCCATCCCAGCGGCTGAGTTATTCGCCCGTGACCCTGCCATCGCAAACTCGCTCCGCGAGGACATCGAAACCGAAACCAAGGACTATATCAACAAGACCGTGGAAATTTTGAAGAAGGAAAACTTCCATGTCACCGGCGTCGTCCAGGAAGGCCCCGTACCAGAGACCATCCTTGCCGTGGCGGAGGAAACCCATGCCGATATGATCGCCATGTCCACCCATGGTCGCACCGGTGTAAAGCGCTGGTTGATGGGCAGCGTGGCCGACCGGGTCGTGCATTATGCTCACATCCCGGTGATGCTTATCCATCCCAACTGAACATCTCTGCTACAATTGAATATTCTTAAAATTCCGAAGCTTGTGGCTTCGGAATTTTTTTAGGAAATTGTCCCGATAATCAAAAGGAGGCAGAATGACCATAAAAGTATCTGTTTACATTGCAACCAGCCTTGATGGCTTCATCGCCCGTCAGAACGGTGATATCGACTGGCTACCCGCCGGAGAATCTGGTGATGGAGACTTCGGCTACGCTGAATTCATGGCATCCATCGACCTGATCGTGATGGGAAGAAACACTTTCGAAAAAGTCTTAAGCTTTGGCGAATGGCCCTACGCCAAAAAAGTGCTCGTACTGACCAGCCGTGCCCTGACCCTTACTCCCAACCTGACCGACAAGGTAGAAGCGCTTCCCCTACAACCCCGAGACCTGCTCCACGAACTGGAGCGGCGCGGCATCCGACACATTTACCTCGACGGCGGCGTGACCATTCAGCGGTTTCTGCGTGAGGGGCTGGTAAGCGAAATGATCATCACAACCATTCCCATTTTGATCGGGGAAGGCCTGCCGCTGTTCGCAAGCCTGGGCAGGGATATCCAACTCGAATTGTTGGAATCACAGTCGTTCAAGAACGGATTCGTGCAGAATCGATATAAAGTCCTGTAAGCAAGTATGATTGCCCAGTTTGGAAAGACACCTAAAGTGTAGGATGCCCATATAATAAATCTATCAGAATCTCTCAAAGTTGCGGAAAAATCCCCCGCACTCTTTTATAATCAACCTGTATGAGCACACGCACCAACGAAACCTGGCTGGATGACCTGCGAAGCACTGGCGATCGCCATGATGCCGCGTTGAGCGACCTTCGCGATATTGTCCAAAAAGGCCTGCCGTACGCCCTTTCCCGCTGGCTCTCTTCCGATGATCCGCTTTTTCAACCTCTTGTGGAAGAGGTAACGCAGGAGACCCTTTTGCGCGTACTGGACCAGCTGGATACCTTCGAGGGTCGCAGCCTGTTCACCACCTGGGTCCACAAGATCGCCATCCGCATCGCACTGACCGAGCTCCGCCGCAAACGCTGGCGGGATGCCTCTCTGGACGAACTTACTGAAAACGAAGACGCTCCCCCTCCCCCCGGCCTGTTGGCTGACCCCCATGCCTCCCCCGAAACCTCGGCTGAACGCAAGGACATGATCTCGCGTGTCCGCCGTATTTTGGAGGAGGAACTCACCCCAAAACAACGTCAGGCCCTCGTTATGCTTGGCCTGCAAGACATCCCCATGGAGGAAGCCGCCAAGCGCATGAAGACCAATCGGAATGCGCTTTACAAACTTCTGCATGATGCCCGTCTGCGCCTGAAAAAGCGCCTGGCTCTTGAGGAACTCAGTCCACAGGATGTATTGACCGCATTTGAACAAAAGTAAAGTAAGATTAATTTTAGGTTAATCGTCTGACCCTTAGAATGAACATCAGAAATCTCCTTAACCGCGTTCGCAATCAATTCAGCTCCCAGCCGGAACTACCCGACGAAGTGGTGCTTAAGTTCCTCAACATCCTCGAAGAAGTACGGGCTGAGGAAATGTCTTGCACCGACATCTACGCCCGCCTGGATGAATTCGTCGAAAGTGAGGTTAAAGGGAATGAAGGGGATGCCGAGAAGCTCACCCCACTCATCCGCGAGCATTTGGATATGTGCTCAGAATGCTGCGATGAATACGAGGCGCTGCTCTCGGTTGTGGAAAATACACAGGATTTGGAAAACAAAAAATGACGGGCTGGCCCGTCATTTTTTGTTACGAATGGTAGAGTTTTTCCCCTGCGCGGATGGCCACCTTCAACCGGTTCTCTGCCGGGGTGATCGGGCAGGACCACATCTCATTGTAGGCACAGTATGGGTTGTAGGCCAGGTTGAAGTCAATAAAGAAGCGCCCGCCGGGGAGTGGCTCCGGTTCGAGGTATCGGCCTGCGGGGTAGGTATCCTGCCCGGCAAGCGAATCCACAAAGGGTAGGAAAAATCCGTGCTGACCGCGGTAGATGGTCAGTTGGGCCTCCACTCCGTCTACAGGGAATTTAAAACTGCCGAACTTTTCATAGCGCTGCACATCGCCGGTGGAGGTTTGCATATCGAATTCCACTTTAATGGGAAACTCCTCCACTTTCACTTCCAACCGAAGGGCTTCGTTTTCGGGGAAATAACTCAGACCCTGAAACTCCTTACGCTGTTCCCGGGTCAGTGGGCTTTGCGGATGGCTGCCAAAAAACTCATCCTTCTCTGCGCGAATAGCGTCCAATTCTGTCATTCTGCCTCCAGGGGATCCATACGCTGCATAGACAGGCAAAGCGCCGGAATTCTTACAAAGTCATCACGAAATCGGTAAGCCCTTGCCAATTCAACTGCTTTATGCTATTTTTAGAATAAGAAGAGGAAAACGAATGACATCAACGCAAAAAACAGTCATGATCATCGAAGATGAACCCGATGCCGCCGAACTTTTTGCGGAGATGATGAGGGTCAATGGGTACCGTGTCATCAAAATGTTCTCCAGCGCACCGGCCATCCCGATCATCAGTCAGGAAAAACCGGATGTCATTCTCCTCGACGTGATGATGCCGGACATCTCCGGCCTTGAAGTCCTCCGTTTCATCCGCCGCGAACCCGAGCTCGCCTCCATTCCTGTCATCATCGTCTCTGCCAAAAGCATGCCAAGCGATATCAAGAACGGCATCGAAGCAGGCGCGTCCATGTATCTCACCAAACCAGTGGGTTTTCAGGATCTGAAACAGGCTGTTAGAAAAGTACTAAACGAACCCTCGTCTGAATGAACCAGTTTCGCGCGTTCATCGCCGTTGACCTCCCCGTCCCAATCCAAGAGTCGATCGAAAAACAGACTGCTCGCATGCGCCAGGCCCTGGGCGATGAACTCGTCCGCTGGGTTCCTGTCAGCAATATGCATCTGACGTTAAAATTCCTGGGGAATGTTGCTGCAACACATGTGGATTTCCTCAAGCAAATGCTTACTCAAATTGCTGATGTTCATTCGCCGTTCGACTTGCAGGTCAGCGGTATCGGCTCCTTCCCAAACCTGAAGCGGCCCCGTGTTCTCTGGGTTGGAATCCTCGCCCCTGCCGGTCTGGCCTCCCTTCAGCGCAGTATTGAAGCAGGTGTGACCCGGCTTGGATACGAGAAAGACGAACGTCCCTTCTCGCCTCATCTCACTCTGGGGCGCGTCCGCCAGACGGTTGATACAGAATCCCTGCAACTGATCGGCGATTCGCTGACCCGGACTCAGCTTGGCAATATTGGCACTGCCAGAGTAAACTCTGTGCATCTTTATAAAAGCGACCTGCATTCCGACGGGTCTGTTTATACAAAACTATTTTCCGCTCCGTTGAAAAAGACCATGGATACTAACCTGAGGTGACCCCTGAACACGCTTGACCTTGCTCGCGAAATTGTAAACGCCCTGGAAGACAAAAAAGGCGAAGACATCGTTTTATTGGACCTGAAGGAAGTCGTTTCCTTTACTGATTATTTCATCATCTGCACCGGAACCAGTGACCGCATGCTCGACGCCCTCGCCAACAGCGCCATCGATGAGATGCGCAAAAAACACAAAAAGAAAGCCAAAAAACAAGGCAACTCACGCGACGGCTGGGTGGTGGTGGATTACGGCGACGTGGTTGTCCATCTCTTCTCGCCGGATCAGCGCGACTATTACCAGCTTGAGGACCTCTGGGAAGATGGAAAAGTCCTTCTGAGGTTGCAGTAAAACAATTTTTGTTTGGCATAAAAACAACGCCTGCTTTTCGTCAGGCGTTGTTTTTTCATTCAGCTTAATGATAAGAAGCGCTTACTTCTCGAACACCCACGCGTCGATGGCACGCGACCACTCGACAAGTTCCTCTTTCTTGAACCATAGCGCGGTTTCACGTTCACCGGTTTCGGGCTTGTCGGAGGCGTGAATGAGGTTGCGTCCCACTTCAAGCGCAAAATCATGGCGGATGGTGCCAGGAGCGGCTTCCCACGGCTTGGTGGCGCCCACCGTCTGGCGGATGGCAGCTACAGCGTTGGGGCCTTCCCACACCATGGCCATCACTGGCGCAGATGTGATGTAAGAGATCAAGCCGTCATAAAAGCCCTTGCCCTTATGCTCGGCATAATGCGCTTCCGCAAGTTCCTTGCTGACCCAGATAAATTTGGCGGCAACCAGCCGCAGACCACGGCGTTCAAAGCGGGCAATGGCTTCGCCGATCAGGCCGCGTTGAACACCATCTGGTTTTACGAGTACGAGAGATCTTTCCACAGAGTTCCTCCAAAAAGTTTTCTACAAAACCTGACAGGTCACTCGGACCTGTCAGGTTTGTTTTATTACCGAATTAATTCTTCCGCTTTGTTATAGGCATCGAGTGCCTCTTTCAAACGGTTCGCCCGCATGTACGCATCCCCGAGCGCCTGCCATATGCTCACCTCCACCGGATAGCGGTAAATGGAGTCGGTCAGGTCGCGGATGATCTCTTCGAGATGTTTGCCCTTCTTGATGAGCTTTCCATAATGCGAAAGCGCCTCGGGGATATCGCCCCGATCCAACTCCGCCTTGGCCTGGCCCAGCAACCCGACACTGCTCTGCCCATCGGGCTTGCGTTGGCGTGCCGGTTGAGGTTTGGCGGGAGCCTTCTTTTTCTCCGCTGTCACATCAGGTTTTTCGACAGGCTCGGGTGAAGGCGGATTCTGAACAAGCGGCTGTTTCTGCGGAGCAGATGGCTTTTGTTCTGCCACAGCCTTTTCAGAGATGGGATGCCAGTCTGAAGGCTCTGTGGGCTTGGGCGTTTGAGGAAGGGACTCAGCCTCCCATTGTTCGCGATGTTCCCAAGGAGAGAGCTCTTCACCGGCGGCACTCTCCGCCTTGTCTGTATCTTCTTCCAGGCTTTGGAGCCACTCTGGCAGGTCCGCGCTCAAAGAGACAGATGAAGCCTGTGGGACCTCAGCAGGCTCCTCTGTTGGAGCGGAGGCGATAGGCTGTTTCCAGTCTTCGTCCTCGGCTTCCTTGTCTGCTTCCATTTCGTTCAACCAATCCGGCAGGTCCGGTTTTGAAGTTGAGCCTGAAACGGACGGCTGGGCCGGGGCGCGCAAAACTTCCGGGTCGATGTTCAAACCGGGTTCATCATCCAGGCCGCTCAGCCAATCAGACAGGTCCTGATTTTGGACGACTTGTTCTGCCGTAATTGAAGACTCTTGAGAGGCGACATCGGGTTCACTGAGCCATTCGGGGATATCGCCGCGTTCGAGTGGTTGTTCTTCGATGGCGGGTTTCATCCAATCGGGCAGGTCGGAGGTGTCTTCAGCAACGGGTTGTTTTTCCTTTTCATCGCCGAGGTCGCGCAGCCACATACCGGTCGCATCGACGGATGAAGAATCAGAGGCGGAACCTTTCTCGAACTCGGCGAAGAATTCCTCGCCAATATTCTGGGCGTTCTCCACCCATTCGGTCTTTGCTGGTTCGGGTTGTGCGGGTGTCTGGCCGATGGTTTGCGCCTGGGCCACCCAATCGGGCAGAGTTTCACTACGCTTGTTCGGGTCAGTGACGAGTTCTTCGGGTTTCGCACCATGCTTTGCGGCAAGCGATTCAAGCCAGGCCACAGCATCGTCCTGTTCCTGAGCTGAGGAGCCAAGGCTTTCAACAGACGGGGCAGCGACTGGAGTCTGTCCGATGGTTTGTGCCTGTGAAACCCAATCTGGCGGGGTCTCGCTGCGTTTGTTCGGGTCGGTGACGAGTTCTTCGGGTTTCGCACCATGCTTTGCGGCAAGCGATTCGAGCCAGGCCACGGCGTCGTCCTGTTCCTGGGCTGAAGAGCCGAGGCTCTCAACAGAGGGAGCAGCAGGAACTTCATTCTTTGGTTCGGCGCCTGTCAACCATTCAGGGATGTTGATGGGTTGGGCTTCTGAAAGTGGATTGGTTTCCACTTCTGTTGGAGTGTCGCCTTCCAAACCTTGCATCCAATCTGGAATGTCGCTTGTGGCGGCAGAAGCTGCAGCGGCTGCGGCTGGGATAAAGGACGCATCAGACTCAGAAGTAGATTGTTGGGATTCGGCAGTGCCCTTTAACCAGTCAGGTGTTTCACCCGCAGGGACAGAGGCATTTTCAAACGGGTCAAAGGATTGCCCGGAGGAGTCAAGGCTGTTGAGCCAGTCTGGAGTTTCGATGGGTGCTGAAGCGGCAGGCTCGACAGATTTCAATTGTTCGTCGGATGGGGCCTGACCTTTGAGCCAATCCGGGAGGTCAGCTTGAACGATGCCGCCCTCCACGGGCTCCTCGTCGAAAATAGAGGTGGGCTGTTCGGGGGTTTGGGATTCTCCCCACCCGGCGGCCCGCAGAAAGTCTGGGATTTCCTCCGAGCTTGCAGAACCAGAAGCAGGCATGGTCGAGGTCTGAGGCGCATCGTCGAAAGTTGTGGACTTTAACCAATCCGGTTGTTCATCGACCCCAGAAGAACCCAGCGAGGGAACAGCCGCTCCCATCGCAAGCGAAGAGGCGTTCCAGTCCTGGCCCATCGGAACCTCTTCACCCGCATATTCAAAGCGTTCGAGGCTGATCGAGGCATCGGGAACTTCATTGGTTTGGAAGATGGAGCCTGTCGAAAAATTCGCATACGGGTCCATCTCGCCGACGTGCATGCGATAGACCTGAGTGCTTTCCACGGTACCGACCGTGGCCGGCAGCAACTCCACCATGATGCGGTTGGCATCGAAGGTGTAGGCATAGCGTTTGAGCAGCTGGTTGCACATATCGGTCGCATCGGACTTTTGCCCGCTCTTAAAATAGGAATGTGCAAGTAACACCTGCATGTCAGTGCGTTGCGGGTCTTCGGCAAGAAGGCTGCGGATCTCGGCGATGGCCTGGGGATACAACTCACCCTGCACATAGATGCGGGCCAAAGCGCCGCGCGTCATACGTACCTTGGGCGGTTCCATGCCATCACGCCTTCCATACAGCCTTTGCAATTCACCCTGAATGGCAGAGTTCGACGACTGCACTTCAAAGGCACGCTCCATATGCCAGATGGCATCGTCGAGTTTGCCTTCTTCGTCGCGGATGATGCTCAAGCCAACGTGCGCCACAAAATCATCCGGCACAGCCATCAGCAGTCGGCCAAAGATATCCACGGCTTCACCATAACGGCGAGCTTCGAGATAGGCCTTGCCAAGCATACGGTAGGTTTCGAGATGTTTGGGAAATGTCCTGAGGATGTGACGGCAATGGGCGATCGCCTCATCGGTTTGTCCCTGTTCGACAAGACGTTCGATTTCCCTGTTGTAAATTCTCAAAGAGACTTTTGCCATCGAGTGATTCCTGTGAGTAAGTGGTGTCAACTTATATCCTACTCCAAATCAGCTGTGACTTTACAGTCATATACTGAAATATGAGCAAAGAAGTTTTTTAAGTTGACTAATTAAGTATGCCTGATTCTGATAAAAATCGCAAGGCTATACGCTATTTTACTCGTAAAACAGGGGTAATGGCGGTACAGGTTCTTCACTAATTTGAAAAGCGGAAAGGATCGCCTCATGCGCTTCCCGCAGTTTTTCCTTGTCATTGGCATGAATCTCACACATGGGCTCGCCCTCCTGCACGGAGTCGCCCACTTTTTTAAGGACAAGGAAGCCAACAGCATGGTCGATAGGATCGCCTTTTTTAGCACGCCCGGCTCCCAGGGCGACAGAGGCTTCGCCTACGATCCGTGCGTGGACCTGGGAAATGAATCCGGTTCGAGGGGCTTTGACCGCCTCGATGAATTTTGCAGGCGTAAACCTGGAGATGTCGTCCACATAAGAGACATCACCGCCCTGGGCTTTGACAAGCACACGCAGCATTTCAAATGCGCTGCCATCCGCAATGGATTTTTGTGCCATGGCACGACCTTCATCTATGTCCTTTGCACGTCCGCCCAGTAACAGGACATGTGCAGCCACATGCAGGCAATGTTCGACAAAATCGGCAGGGCCGCCGCCGCGTAAAGTTTCAATCGCCTCCACCATTTCGAGGGTGTTGCCAACGGCAGAGCCGAGCGGTTGATTCATATCTGAAAGCAGCGCAACCGTTTTGCGTCCGGCGAGGTGGCCGATATCCACCATCAATTCGGCGAGTTCGCGGCCATCTTCGAGGGTTTCCATAAAGGCGCCCAGCCCCACTTTGACATCCAGCACGATAGCCTGCGCACCAGCAGCCAGTTTCTTACACATGATGGAGGAAGCGATCAAGGGCATGGATGGAACCGTTCCGGTCACATCCCGAAGCGCATACATCTTTCCATCTGCAGGGGCGAGGTCGAGAGATTGCCCGGTGAGGACGATGCCTTTTTCTTTTAATTGCGCCTTGAATTCGTCGGTGGTCAGGTTCACCCGGTAGCCGGGAATGGATTCGAGTTTGTCCAGGGTGCCGCCGCTGAATCCCAGCCCACGGCCAGACATTTTGCCCACGGGAAGTCCGCAAGCCGCCACCATGGGCATGACAGCAATGCTGGTCTTATCCCCCACACCGCCGGAGGAGTGTTTATCCACGGCAATATCGACGATCTTGGACAGATCGAGAACCTGACCGGAACGCGCCATGGCGAGGGTCAGATCGGTGGTCTCGAAAGGAGTCATGCCGTTGAGCATGACCGCCATTGCAAATGCAGAGGCTTGGTAATCTGGAATCTCCCCGTTCGTAAAACCGCGCACAAAGAACTCGATCTCCTGTGCAGTGAGCTGTCCTTTATCGCGTTTTTTTATAATGATATCTACCGCGCGCATAGGTTCTCCTTGAAGAAAATACGCGGGTATTGTATCTCATTTTGTCAGACAAAAGACTGCATCCAAGTAATCGTTATGACAACTTCTCCAATTCCTGTCCCACTTTTGTGTCCTTTACCTTCCAACCCAGTCCTGCGATCTGATCACGCAGGCGGTCTGAGGATGCGAAGTCTTTGTTTGTACGGGCGGCCTTGCGCTGTTCGAGCAGAGACAGGACTTCAGCGGAGGGATTCTCCGCTTCCGCCTCAGGAGAGATCTGGGTCATCTGCCACACTTCCGGGCGGATGCCGAGCTCGAGGGGCATGGGCAGCTTCAACTGTCCCAATTCGCTAAGAGAAAAACTGGCACCTGAGGGGTACATTTCGGTGCCGGACGCTTTCATCACCGTCACAGAGCTGACGCCATGTACATCACAGGCCTTCTTTTCAAAATCGATGATGACACCAGAATGTTCATCGAGGCCGACAATGACATTTTCCGCAGGGGTGAGACCGTGCCACTGGGCAAAGCGTTCCATGCCGACGAAACAACGGCTGGTATCCAGGTCCAAGCCGCCCTCAGCATTGTTCCAATGCGGGATGAAAGAAAGATGCATTCCAAAATCAGAGAAAAAACCAAGCCCGTCCTTGACATGCACATCCTCGCCGACCTTGTAAATTTCATAAACAGGCAGGACCCACTGCCCCACCGAGATGGTGGCGGCAGAGGCAAAGACAAGTGTGGCCCCCTGTCGGTGCCGTGCGCGGATGATTTCCCAGGCCAGTGTGCCTTTCAACTGGCGCACCACATAACTGGGACTGCCCGGCCCCATGAAGATCATATTCGCTTGAAGCAGTGGCTTGAGAAGGTCTGGGTTGTCAGGGCTGAACTCTGTCCCTTTTTTGCGGGCTGGGATGAGGTCGATCACTGGTTTGTAGTTTTGCAAACGGGTCTTTAAGAACTCCGCAACCCGACCGGCGACAAGGGAAGCGTTAAGCTCAAAACCAGCAGGCGTTTCCAGTATGGCAACCCGCAATGGGTCAGGCATGAGGCGGGCGAGAGTCTCGAAGATCCGACCGCCCGCAAGGGAAGTTTCACCGGAGCCGAGAAAGGCAATACGTCCAAGTGTCATGCTACTTGGATGCTCTGTTTAATTCATCTATTACGCTGAAGAAGGTTTCGGTGTCGGGGTAATCGGTGCGGCTGAGGCTGTAATGAATGTAGCGGATCACGCCGTTCACGTCGACCACGCAGTTCATGGGCATGCGGCCAAACTTGAACAGATTGACCTCCTGCCGGTACATTTTTGCGACCGCGTTTTCGGGGTCGGGCAAACCGATAAAGGGGATGTTCTCACGCTCCCAATAATGCTGGAACGGCTCAAGCGCATCGGGCCCCACTGCAAGAAGCTCCACGCCGCGAGACTCAAACCCGGAATAGGCATCGCGAAAACGCGCCAACTGCGCGCGGCAGTGCGGTCAGATGAAGCCTCGCAAAAAGGAAAGCAGAACGGGTTTGTGCCCGCGATAGTTGGAAAGGCGCACCGGGTTTCCGTGAATATCGTTCAGCAAAAAATCTGGAGCTGGTTCGCCTGATTGAAGCAACAATGAACTCATTATTCCAGGTATTGTAGTACAACTTCCATAAACTCGTCGGGGCATTCCTCCTGCGGCACATGCCCACAAGCAGGGATGAGCTTCAGGGTGGCCTCAGGGATTTCCGTGACGACAGCCTCAAAATACCACGAACGAATGAGGCGATCTTCCTGCCCGGCAATCATGAACGCAGGGACGGTCAGCTGCGGCAACAACGGACGAAGTTCCGGGTAGGCAGGCGCAAAGGTCAATTCATAAAAGGCGCGATCCCAATTTTGAATCTTCAGAACGCGCAAATGAGTTTCACGAATCTCATTCGTCAGTTTGCTTTGGTCGAACCATTCGCGCTCAATTGTGCGCGGCAGTGTCTCCTGGTAGTCGCGCACGAGCAACGGACCAAGATGCCGCATTTGTGGAGTCCACATGAATGGCAGGGCCCAGGCTGGGAATTGCGGGCCATACCCCCCGCCCACGCCGGGATCGACAAGGATCAGCTTATCGATGCGTTCTGGATATTCAAGCGCAAACGCCACAGCAACTCCGCCTCCGGCTGAGTTGCCCACAAGCACGGCTTTATCCACGCCGAAAGCATCCAGCAATTCACGCAGAATTTCCACGTTGGCTTTCATGCCATAGGGATTCGACTCCCAATCCTCGGGCATCGGGCGTTCGGTGAGGCCAAAGGCCGGGCGGTCATAGGCAAGGACATGGCCCAGCGCGGCAAAATCATCCATGACCTCGCGCCACGAATATGTACTTCCGCCGAAGGGATGCAGGAGGATGAATGTTCTATCGCCTGACCCTGCCTCTTTATAGTGAATGTTCACACCATTGATCTTAATGAATTTGCTATCGGTGTCCACAAATTCCATCTCAGCAACAAGATCATCGAGCTTTGGGACGGGAACTGCAAACGGCCCCACCGCCATGGTGAGACAGGCAAAGAGAATGAATGAAAGGGATATCTTTTTCCAGCGTGTCATAGTTGGACAAGAGACAATAGACGATAGTGGCCTTCGTCTATTGTCTCTTTATTTCAGCACCTGTGTGAAAAAACCGGCGGTTGCATCCGCCACCTGAGTCCACTGCTCTTCGGGGGAAATATCCGCGTCGTTATCGCCAGCCTGCAATCCGTAAGAGCCGAACTGCGCATGATTGCCGCCTTCAATGGAAATGAATTGCGTATCTTCCGGGAGCAGGTCACGCGAAGCATCGATCGTATCACCAGTGGCAAGGCCATCGTTCGTGCCATAAATCGAGATCGCCTTGATGTCTTTTACTCTCAACAAATCATCCGCGGGATACGACGCCCAAAAGACCACGCCGCGAATCTCAGGGTGATCTGCTGCATACGACGAAGCCGCCACGCCACCCAGTGAGTGTCCGCCCACAAACCAATTATTGATCTCGGGATAGGCCGCCTGAACACGCGCCGCCGCATTCACATCGAAGAACGCCAAATTTAGTGGAACCGGCACAACGGCCACAAAAATTCCTTTTGCAGCGATCAATTTCAATACCGGCGCATAGGCGCGGTAGTCCACCTTGCCGCCGGGGTAAAAGATAAAGCCCGTCTCCGGCTGCGAGTCCTCCGCCGGGTAAAAGACCAACCAGCCGTTCTCCGCGCTGACAAAAACCTGCGAGTCCGAATTCAAGGCCTGCAAAGCCGCATCAGACGGCGCAGAGGCATCGCTTGCCCACACAACAAAAACAGTTGCAAACATCACCACAGCAACAATCAACACCGCTGCCGCAATTCTCCAAGCATTTCGTTTCATTCTAATTCCTGTCTAAAAGTTCTTTTGCCTTCTGCCAAATCGCATCGAACATCGCTGCGGTCAATTTTTTGGTCGAAGTATTCTGCTGGCTGGGATGATACGAACACAAGAGCCACTTCCCATTTGCCAGTTGAAAAGACGCGCCGTGTGCGAATTGTTTTACCAAT
>JAEURI010000006.1 GCA_016789225.1 Anaerolineales bacterium | reverse complement strand
GTCTCTGATGAAGTGATCCAGCTTGCATTGCATGCCAGCCAGCCGTTCCGCATCCGAGACATTCGTAAATATGAAAAAACATCCAATCTGAACATAGACAACGCCGGGCTGCGCAGTATGCTGACCATTCCCATTCGCTGGCATCATGTAAACGTCGGAGCGATCTTTGCCTTTGGGAAACAAAACGAGGTCTTTTTCACCGAGAACGATGAGTCGCTGGCAGAACTACTCTCCATTCAGGCGGCAGGCGCATTCGAAAGCGCCTGGCTGCAACAGGAACTGCGCAGTTCCTTGCGGATCACCTCTCTGCTGTATCGCCTAAGCAACCAGATCATCCTGGCCGAGAATCTGGATGACGCCGCATCAGACATCGCCCAAACTGCTCACAAACTTACAAGAGGTTCCAACACTGGAATCGTTCTATTAAATACAGATGGTAGTGTCGCATCGGAAGTCATGATCGACGACACAGGCAAACATCTTCAATATGAACACCCCATGCAGCTTGTTCAGGATGCCATGAGTTCGGGACAGATGATCTACTTCTCCCAGGGAACGTCCATCCTCCGAACCTGCCTCCCCATTCAAACCCCGATTCGAAAATATGGCGCAATCTGGATGGACACCCCCGACGAACCAGCCCATAAACCGGTGACGAACCCGAACGAATTGCAAGCCATCGTCAACCAGGCGGCCATCGCGCTCGAACGTTCACTGCTCCTCGTTGAATCACGCCGACAGGCGGCAGAGATCAAAGCTGCCTACAATACCCTCGAAGCCACGTACGACCAAACCCTGGCGTCACTCACCTCCGCACTCGATGCACGCGACCGGGAGACGGAAGGGCACAGCCTGCGCGTCACCCACCTTGCTGTCAAACTTGGCGAGACCCTCGGGTATACCCCCGAACAACTTAAGATCCTTGAACGAGGCTCACTCCTTCATGATATCGGCAAGATCGGCATCAGCGATACCATTCTGCACAAACCGGGTCCCCTCAGCGAGGACGAATGGAAGATCATGCGCCTCCATCCCGATATCGGCGCACGCATCGTCGAAGGCATTCCATTTCTGCAAGATACCATCCCCCTCATCCGTCACCATCAGGAACGCTGGGACGGAACGGGGTATCCCGGCGGCCTGGCAGGCGAAAACATTCCGGCCCTTGCGCGCTTGTTCTCCGTCATCGATGCCTTCGATGCATTAACCAGCAACCGTCCGTATCGCACAAAGATTACAGTTGAAGAAGCCCTGAACTATCTGCAAGAACAAGCTGGCATTCTTTTCGACCCAGTCATCGTAGACTCTTTCGCGACGTTGATCCGCAAAGACCCGTCTGTCATCCTTGTCATCGAATAAAAAATCGCCGGGCACTCACCCGGCGATTTCATTATTTCAACACTTCTGCAAAGGCTTTTATCGTTTTTTCCACCCCCGCATCATCCACCCAATAATGCGTCACCAAACGAAACTGCCGCGGCGCAGACCAGTCCACCATCACATCATATTTTTTCATTTCATCAATGATCTGATTCTCGCTCAGCGTAATGCGGTCTGCCAGCGTGAAATACACCATATTGGAAGAAGGCTCCGCCTCGAGTCTTAAGCCCGAAACTTGCTTCAAACCTTCATACAGATTCCTCGCCCGGGCATGGTCCTGCTTAAGCCGCCCCGTCATCTTCTCCAGTGAAATCAATCCCGCCGCCGCGATCACACCGACCTGACGCATCCCACCGCCCAGCATCTTCCGTCCACGGAACGCCTTCGCAATAAAATCCTTTGTTCCCACCAACATCGACCCGATCGGCGCAGCCAATCCCTTGCTCAAACAGAACATCACTGAATCTGCAGGTGCAACAAGTTCCTTGATATCCACATCCAAAGCCGCCGCCGCATTGAAAATACGCGCACCATCGATGTGGAATTTCAAGCCATTCTCTTTTGCCAGTTGACCAACCTGCTTTGTATAATCCACGCTTAACACTACACCACCGCACATGTTCTGCGTGTTCTCGATGCAGACCAAACGCGTAATGGTGCGATGCGAGTCATCCGGCTGAATCGAGGCGCGGATATCTTCCAGTCGCAATGTCCCATCTTTTTGATTCGCCACGGGGTGTGGATACACCCCGCCCAACACCGCCATTCCGCCCGCCTCATTCACATAAATATGCGACTTATCACCGCAGATCACTTCCTCACCGCGCGCGCAATGTGCCATGATCGCAAGCAAATTACCCATCGTACCCGAAGGGACGAACAGCGCCGCTTCCTTGCCAAGCATATCTGCGGCTTTCTCTTGCAGTTTATTCACCGTTGGGTCATCGCCATAGACGTCATCCCCCACTTCTGCCTCCGCCATCGCTTCACGCATCTCCGGCGTAGGTTTGGTGACGGTATCGGAACGTAGATCGACGTATTCATTATTCATAACGTTTTACCTCTTCAAGAACATTTTTCAACTCTTCCGGCAGTCCGGCTTCAAATGTTCGCGGACTCTTTTCACCTGGCAAGACAATCTTCAACCGAAACGCATGCAAAAAATGACGATCAATTGTCACTGTTGATGTTCGCTTCCCATATATCGGATCACCAACGATCGGGCAACCTAAAAACTGACAATGCAGACGAATCTGATGCGTCCGCCCGGTATGTGGATGGAACTCCAATAGTGTATGTTTCTTGAAAGACTCAAGTGTCTTGTATTCGCTGACGGCTTCGCGACCTTTGCCTGGCGAAACGATCGCCATCTTCTTGCGATGACTTGGGTCACGCCCAATGGGAGCTTCCACTCGTCCGGCGGGTGTAGGCGGCTTGCCATCCACCAAGGCGAGATAGGTCTTCTCAACTTGGCGCAAGCGAAATTGATCTTGCAGCCAGTTATGCGCGCGCTCATTCTTTGCAAGGATGATCAAACCGGAAGTTTCCTTATCGAGCCGATGCACCAAACCGGGGCGTTCCTCGCCGCCAATGCCTTCCAAATCTGGGTCGTAACCAAGTACGGCATTGACCAATGTGCCAGAATAATGCCCCGCCGCCGGGTGGACGACCATTCCCGCCGGTTTATTGACTACGATCAAGTCGTCATTTTCAAAGATGATATCAAGCGGAATATCTTCTGCCACCAAACTGCTCGGCACGGGCGGAGGAATATGCACTTCAATATCATCGCCATCTTCGATAAGCTGCCCCGACTTTTTCGCAGGAACGCTGTTAACCAGTACAAACCCGTCTGCAATCAAGCCTTGAATGCGTGCACGGGAAAATTCTGGCAGGCTTGAAACGAGATATTTATCCAACCGGTCCGGGCTTTGCTCATCAAAATGAAATCGTTCTACACGGTCACTCATGGCTTTCCTCCGGCCCGACAGGCGGCTCTGACTGTGAATTTCGATGTTCGATAATCCACAAAAGGATCAGCATCGCCACGCTGACGTTAATGCTCGCATCGGCAATGTTGAAAATGTAGAACGAGCCCACAGAAATAAAATCAGTTACCGCACCGATGGTGAGGCGGTCGATCAAATTACCTACGGCACCGCCCAAGTACAATCCTGCCGCCACCCACATCCAATCATTGGAATGTTCAAGAGTGGAAACATAATAAATAATCCCCCCAACGATCAAAATCGTCAGCGGAATAAAAATGATATTCCCATTCTGAAACATCCCAAAGGACGCGCCGGTATTTTTGATATGCAACAAACGCGCATACGGCGAAAACCGCTCCAGCGACTCGGGCAGCCATGAGGTGTTCAATGGAATGTACTTAATAACCAGCCACTTCGTCCATTGGTCCAGGGCGATGATCACATCCGCAATAAGAAAAAGGATCAAAAAGCGCCTGCTGCGAGGCTGCTTGTTTTCCTGCAAAATCAACTCTTCACTCATCAATCCACTAGCCTTCCTTAACAGATTCCTGGTTCGTATTGTTGATCGGCTCGGAGGAAGGTTCACCACTTGCCGCCCTTAACTTCTCTGCCCGTTCCTTCAGCCAGACATCCAACAAGAGCACCGCTACACCCACAGAGATGGATGCATCGGCAATGTTGAATACGGGGAAATTCCACACCGAAATAAAGTCGGTTACTTTTTGCATGATCAAACGATCAATCAGATTGCCAACCGCGCCGCCCAATTGCAAGCCCATCGCAAATTTAAGGACCCACCCTTCGTCTTCTACACGCGGAAAGTAATAAACGATGGCACCAATGACCACGAAGGCCAGGATCGTAAAGACCAAGTTTCCATTCTGGAAAATGCCAAAGGCGGCACCACTGTTATACCAATGCACCAAGCGCGCGTATGGGCTGAGCCAGTTCAACCACTCCGGCAGCCATTGCCCCCCAAACTCAACATTCTCGCGTACCCACCACTTTGTCCACTGATCAAGTGTGATGGAAATACCTGCCACGCCGAACAAAATCAAATAATCTTTCACTTTGGAATTCAACACACACCTCAAAAACGAAAAGTGCGCCTATTGTACCCCACCAGGTTTGCTCAAGCCGCCATCCTCGGCGCAGGGAGCGTGATATTAAATATACAATCTCGGCACGCGCGCGCTGATGTTCGTCATCACTTCATATTCATTCGTGCCCGCCCAGTCTGCCAGCTCCTCCGGCGCAATGCCGCCACCAAGCAGCATCACCTCATCCCCCACCTTCACGTCGTCCCCGCCTGCATCCGCCATGAATTGATCCATGCAAATGCGCCCAACTTGTGAATACGATTTTCCATTGATGATGACTCGTCCTTGATTGGTCATGCGACGGAAGTATCCATCGGCATATCCGCATGGGATGGTGACCACGCGCCTCGGACTCCCTTCGACTTGCCACAACGACCCATAGCTGACAGCACGCCCGGGCTGTGTGACCTTACTATAAGCAACTCGTGATTTCCAAGTGAGCGCAGGCTTTACATCAATTGTCCGTGGAATATCACGCCCCGGATAAACTCCATAAAACAAGACACCAGGACGAACCATGTCTAAATGCCCATCAGGTAGATTCAGAATCCCGCCAGAGTTGCAGACATGTCGAATCGATGGGACAGGCAAAGAGTGTTTCTCATATAAGTGAAGCACTTCATGAAAACGTTCAAGTTGTTCTTGAGCCGTAACAACATGCGAATGCACCTCAGTCAACTCAACCACCTCTGAGTTTGCGAGATGGGTATAAATCCCCTCTACCTTCAAGTGACTACACGCAGACGCTTTCAAAATGAACTCTTCCGCTTCATATTCGCGGACGCCGACCCGTTCCATGCCCGTATCGATCTTGAGGTGGACGGTGAGTCGCTTTCGGGTAGATGCAGCTAATTGGTCAGCAGCCAGCAGCAAGTCGAGGGATGAAGCGGTTAGGGTCAAGTCATGTTCAAAGAATAAAGGCAATTGCT
>JAEURI010000001.1 GCA_016789225.1 Anaerolineales bacterium | reverse complement strand
GTCTTCCCGGATATTCACTCCGGGTTATATGTGCCGCTTAAAGCCGGTGAGCAGGTCATTGGGTCAATTTCTGTGGAAAGCGAAGTTGAAGATGCCTTCACGGAAAGAGACCAGCGCCTGCTTGAAACATTGGCTGGTCAGGCCGCGATTGCGATTGAAAATGCCAACCTGTTCTTAATGACCCAGAAGGAAATCATCGAACGCGAGCAGGCAGAAGCTGCTTTGCAAAAAAAGGCTGAGGAACTGCTCCAATTAAACAACCAACTGGAACAGCGCGTCATGGAACGCACTGCCGAGATCGAAGTGACGCGCAAGAGGTTGGAGCTTGCCACTGACGCAGCCGGACTGGGCATTTGGGAATGGAATATTTCGAACGGCAGCGTGATCTGGGATAAACAAATGTTCAACATTTACGGCCTTTCCCCGCAATCTTTTGACGGGAAGGTAGAAACCCAGTTGAAGTTCATCCACCCCGAGGATAAGACCATTTTGCCGGGGGTGGCGAAAGCCATCACGGAAAACAAGGAAAACAATTTCAAGATCGAACACCGCATCCTCCGCAAGGATGGCACGATACGCACACTCTTCGAGCAAGGTGTGGCGATCTTCGGCCAGAGCGGGTCGATTGAGAGCATCGTTGGGATTGCGAATGACATCACCCCGCAAAAACAAGCGGAACAGGATTTGCATGAAAGCGAAGCGTACGCACGCCTGCTCTTCGATGCCGCGCCGGACCCGGTCTCTGTTGCCGAGGTGGACGGGATCATGGTGGACGTCAACAGGCTGTTCGAACAGCAGCATCAAATTCAACGCAAGGATGTACAAGGCAGGCATATTTCAGAATTAAAAATCTTTCCTGAAGAGCAACTTAAAAAGGCGGGGGATTATATTGCCGCCATTGTCGAAGGAAAGCAAGTTCCCCCGGTTGAATTGGATTTTTATCCCCCCGGCGGAGGCTCGCACACTCTTGAAATGCACTCCTACCCCATCGAGGTAAAAGGCCGTCAGCTGGTCTTAAGCACCAGCCGCGATATCACCCTGCACAAAAAGGCGGAGGAATCTCTGCGTGCGGCAAATATGGAAATGGAACGCGCCCTGCGGATGAAAGATGAATTCCTCGCCAATATGAGCCATGAACTGCGCACGCCGTTGAACGCTGTTCTGGGCATGTCGGAAAGCCTGGAAGAGCAGATCGCCGGCCCACTCAACGAAAAGCAGCTGAAGTACATCGGCACCATTCGAGAAAGCGGAAAGCATCTGCTGGAACTCATCAACGATATTCTTGACCTTTCCAAGATCGAGGCGGGGCGGCTGGAATTGAATGTGTCGCAGGTATCCGTATTGTCGCTTTGCGAAGCGAGCCTGCGCATGGTGAAGGAACAGGCTCAAAAGAAGAACCAGAATGTTTCCCTAAAAATAGACCCTGATGTAAAAGTCATCATGGGCGATGAGCGCCGCCTTAAACAATCCCTCGTCAACCTGTTAAGCAATGCGGTTAAATTCACACCGAATGACCGTCAGGTAGGCGTGGAGGTGAAAGGGAATGTCCGCAATCAGACGGTTGTCTTTACCGTTTGGGATGAGGGCATTGGCATGGAACAGGAAGATCTCGACAAGATATTCAAACCATTTGTACAGTTGGATTCCGGGCTTTCACGCGAATTTTCGGGCACAGGCCTGGGACTGGTGCTGGTGGCGCAGATGATCCGTTTGCATGGCGGCAGCGTCAGCGTGGAAAGCAAGGGAGGACAGGGCAGCCGTTTCTCATTCACCCTGCCCTGGGTGGATGTGGAAGGAAGCGGTTTTGCGCAGAAAATACCGCAGGAAACCGAATCAGGTTCGGCACCAGAAAAGATGCGCAGCGGAAAAATCCTCATCGTGGAAGATACCGATTCCATCATCACCTTGTTGAGCGAATATTTGCGTTACAGGGGTTATCAAATCCTCGCCGCCCGAAACGGCAGGGAAGGGGTAACGCTGGCTTTCAAGGAAGACCCCGACCTCATCCTTATGGATGTAATGATGCCGGTCATGGACGGCGTGGAAGCCACAAGGCAGATCCGCGCTAAAAAAGAATTCCAGAAAACGCCGATCATTGCCCTGACCGCCCTCGCCATGCAAGGCGACAAGGAACGCTGTCTGCAGGCAGGCATGACCGACTACATCAGCAAGCCTGTTCAAATGAAGGAATTGGAAAGCCTGATTCTTAAACACATCCGCAAGACAGCGCCTCCTTCTTAAGGAAGGCTGGTCTGGTTCCATCTGCGTTTTCCACCCGAATAATTTATTCAGGTGCCCACACTGCAATCAACGATCGGAGCGTTAAATGGGCAAAACAAGAGCATCGAACACGGAAGCAAAATTGGAAGAAAAAAATCAAAAGAACGAATTCCCGGGAGCCCGTCTCTTTGCTGCCCCGTCTGACGATCTGCTTGCCAGTGAAGAAAAATACCGCTTG
>JAEURI010000254.1 GCA_016789225.1 Anaerolineales bacterium | reverse complement strand
TATCTGAATCCATGCAGGCAGTGTTTCGCGAACTACATTGACAACTCCTATGAGGGCGAGCAGAAGTCGGCAACGGGTGTCGATGGCACTACTGCCATGCCACCTGGATATGCTTTTGCCCTGGCAGAGATCAGGCCGTTGCTTCCAGAGATCACACCTGCTCCATAGTGATTTCCCGTCAATGAAGTTTCTCATCAAGGAGAAGGAATGATGAATGTGAAGAAGATTCTTACCGTGGGGCTCCTGATCTATACCCTTTTCATATCTGCCTGTGTATATGTTGTTTTGCCGGAAGGATTGGAAGCTCCGGCGGCAGAAGAGGAAGGGGCGGAATTAAAGGTTTGGAATGCCATCGTGACAAATGTGGGCAAGTCGGATGCTGGCGATCTGCATATTGACATCACCATTCGTAATGACACCGGCGACTGGAGCACAATGCAGGCCGTAGCCGGTAAACCAGCCGTGCTCACAACCAGTGATGGCAAGAGCGTGAATTGTGATACGGTCTTTGTAAATACGGGGGGGCACCGTTTTGCTCCGGGTTTTCAAATGAGAGGCTATACGATCGATGACAATGGTGAATTAAAAACACAGACTCTGTATGTGGAATGTAAAGGTGTTGTCGATGCGGCTGGTTCTGTGCTTTCAATAGCTTATGAGAGTTTCAACGGCATTCTTGACGATTACGACCCTGAAGCGAATAAGGCGGAAGGTGTGTTGGAATTGAACCTTGACGAAGCTGTTACCGACCTTGTATATCCGATCGCTTTGCCGGTTGAAGGATTGATGCATGAACCGGGAGTTGGCATCCCAGCTTTGAGTGAAAATGTTGTGACCCTTCTTGACACGCAACGCACGGAAACTGGTTTTCTATTTACTTGGCAGAACTTCAATCCGACCAAATTCCCGTTGAAGACCCATATAGGCACCCCGCCGGTGATCGGCTCGGACGGCATTATCTATGGCTTTTACGAGTCGCTGGATATTGTAGAAATCCCGCTCACGCCTCCCAACGAAAACGCGCAATGGACGACCGAGGTTGCGGTTCCGCAGGATGCTTCAGGGTTTTATATTCTTTTGAGTGTTGAGTCAAATAAGCCGCGTACCTATATCAATTATGCTGTGGATATAAGCGATAGATGAGCTGCACATCGTTAAAAGGAACATTGCCATGATGGGTTTCCGAAGTTTAGCAGTTCTTATCGCTCTGGCTTTGACATTGACTGCCTGTGGTTCTGTGGCAGCGGAGAGTGTAACTATTGCCACAGAACCATCCACCCCCGAGTGGTTTGACATGGAGCTGACCGATGTTCAGACGGGCGAGCCCTTTACCATGAACGATTATGCGGGCAAGGTTGTGCTGCTCGAGACCATGGCAATGTGGTGTCCCAACTGCACTGTTCAGGCGAACGAGGTGAGAAACCTGCACAAAGCACTCGGAAATCCGGATGACCTGATCTCGGTGAGCCTGGATGTTGATGTGAATGAAGATGATGCTACGCTCAAGGAATATGCCTCTGGTTTTGGCTTCGACTGGCATTTTGCAGTTGCTCCGCTCGAAGTTGCCCGCGCACTCGGGAACTTATACACCGCCCAGTATCTAAACCCTCCTCTTTCTCCCATGCTCATCATTGATCGCGAAGGGAATGTCCACCATCTTGAGTATGGAATCAAGGATGCAGAAACACTAAAAGAGGTCGTTGAACCTTACTTAGCCAAGTAACCCAAATGGATAATTTGGCGATCACGTCCTTGTTGCTTGGCCTTTTGGCAACCACCAGCCCATGTATTCTGCCGTTGTACCCCGGCTTTTTGGCTTATTTGAGCGGTCAACAGGAAATGGGAAAGCAAAAATACTTCCTGGGTCTGTTCGTGATTGCCGGGGTAGTGACCATGATGCTGACTTTGGGTGGCATCATCGCCATGCTGGCAATTCCTATCGGCAATATGCTGGCCTATCTTCTCCCATTTGCCGACCTTTTGATCCTTCTCCTGGGAATTATGCTCCTGCTGGACTATAACCCTTTCAAGACGCTTCCTCAGATTCAAATGCCTGTTTTGCGTCATCCATACATGAATGCCTTCATGTATGGGTTGCTGTATGGGCCAATCGCGCTTCCTTGTTCCGGCCCGATGGTGGTCAGTATTTTTGCGCTGTCTTTTACGGTAGGGGAGGCATTTAGCCAGCTATGGACATTCCTTTGGTTTGGGCTGGGACTTGGCATCCCTCTTCTTGTCCTTTCCTTTCTTTCTGCAGCGCTCCAGCGCCAGTTGACCGCTTTTTTTGTCCGCCACAGGCAGATGGTAAATATAATCAGCGGGTTGCTTCTGGTTGGAATTGCCATTTATGACCTGGTTATGAACTGGGGATTGTTGAGGTCATTCTTTGGTCATTGAATATAGAATAAAAAATAATTGGTTAACACACATTGAACTTAAACTTTAGTGATCCACTTGTGCTGAGGGATGGTGATATTTGATTTGCGCTTGACTAAACTATGTAAATCAAATAATATAACAAGGTCTTATTTATCTCAAAATGAAAAACCTGTAATTGTGGGGATGCTGTTCATCTTGAGGAATTTGCTATGAAGTTTGATGGCTTGCGCCAGAATTCTCCCCGATATGAATTTTTGAATCCTGAATACATGACAAGGAAAATCCTATGCAATTAAAAGGTGATGTCACAATTCATGCGCCGCGAAAAAAAGTGTGGGACTTTATGACCGACCCCGAACAGATCGGGCAATGCGCCCCAGGTGTGGAGAAGATCGAAGTGATCGAACCATTGAAAAAATATCATGGGATCGTGTCGATAGGTTTTGGCTCGGTGAGGGCGCGTTTTTCGGGGGATGTGGAAATTCTTGAATTGGCAGAACCTGATTATGCAAAATTAAAGGCGCACGGGTCAGCGACCGGCAGTGTTGCCGATGCAACCAGTGAAATGCGGCTCAGTGATGGGCCGGATGGGTCGACGCTTGTACATTGGACGGCTGATGTAACCGTGTCTGGTCAGCTGGCCAGTCTGGCATCTCGGTTAATGATTCCTGTATCTGAAAAATTGGCCGGTGTCTTCTATGATCAGATCCGCAAGAAGATCGAAGCGCAAAATGTATAATCAGTGCAGGGATGGCATGTTGCTGGTCTAAAATCTTAAGCTAAAACAAATTTTCACCCTTGTATCTTGGGGTTTTTCGTGTTGCGAAATTGGAGAAACTATGCGCGATATTCTGCCCGAACTTGATCGCTGGCGCGAAGAAAACAGGCCGATTGCGCTGGCGACAGTAATTCAAACATGGGGCTCGTCGCCGCGGCGCGCGGGCGCAAAGATGGCGATCACGCCCGATGGAGGTATTGCCGGTTCGGTCAGTGGCGGATGTGTGGAAGGCGCTGTGTTTGAAGAGGGTATCGAAGCACTGAAAAAGACACGGCCTAAACTTTTACATTTCGGTGTAGCAGATGAAACCGCCTGGGAGGTGGGGTTGGCATGCGGCGGCAGTATCGATGTTTTTGTGAAGCCATTTGACCCGGAACATTTCAAAGCTTTGCGCTCCGTGCTTATTGAAGAACGTTCTGCCGTAAACCTGACAGTTGTACGCGGCCCGAATAATCTGCTGGGCAAAGAGATGTTGGTAAGAGATGATGGTTTGGTGACGGGGATGTTTACTGATGCATTCACAGCCACTGCATTGAACATTGCAAACGGGGTTTTGACACAAGGTGAATCGTGCCGCGTGATGTTGGATGAGGATGTGGAAGTTTTCGCTGAGGTCATTCTGCCTCCGCCAATCTTGATCGCTGTTGGCGGGGTTCATATCACAATTTCATTGATGGCCTTGGCAAAGACGCTCGGATATCGGACTGTCGTCATTGACCCGCGCGCAGCGTTTGGGAATGAGGAACGATTTCCGAATGTGGATCGGTTGATCCCGCTATGGCCTGATGAGGCGTTTCGACAAATCCCACTCACTCGCTCCACAGCTGTTGCGATGCTCACCCATGACCCCAAATTGGATGACCCTGCACTAAAGATCGCTTTGTCGAGTTCAGCCTTTTATGTGGGCGCATTGGGCAGCAAAAGCACACAGGCCAAACGACATCGGCGTTTAGCGGACGATGGTGTACCTGAGGAACAAATGAAGCGCCTGCGTGGGCCGATAGGGCTTGAGATCGGCGCGAGGACACCTGAGGAGATCGCCATTTCCATTATGGCTGAGGTCGTTGCCGCGCATAATCTGATCGATCATTCCAAAAAAGCAGATTGAATTTTTATCTCAATATCAAAAAATCAGGCGCTATTGGATGGCATGCTCAACTTTGAGCGTGTATTTGGGTATTAATGCACATCTCGAAATTTATCTGATAATACCCATGCCCCGAGCAATTGCGACAGAGTTTCAATCCGCTATACTGGATCTCGCGTTCATTCATGATCTCTTCGCCGCATACATCACAATTGACTCGCATTCCGGGCCGTGAGACGATCTGATCGACAGGGGTATTCAGGGATACTTCCTGCATGGTCATCATTTCTTCGTCCGGCATGCTCTGATAGGCTTGCATCTGGGCGAAATAGTGACGCGGCTCATTTGGGACGAAGGCGCAGGCTCGCTCACGGATATCCAGTACAGGTGCAATACGGATGGCTCTGCCTGTTTGCGTATCCACGAAGGTGGCAGCGACTTTTCCGTAATCTTCCACGCGCAAGGTGCGATGACCGACGGTGCAGTTTGTCGCGGCGGAGAGACCATCGGCGAAACAGCCATCGGTTTCAGTGATGATCAGGAGTCGCTTCGAGCCTTGATTTGGCTTGAGTTGTAATGAACAGACGCCCCTGAGTCCGATGCGTACGCCAAGGATTTGGCGCGGGCAAAGGTGGTTGTGGTCACGAGCAGAGATTTCAAGCAGGGTAGATAAGTCGGTCATTTTGTGTTCCTATCCAAAGATCAGAATAATATCGGGCTGAAGACCAGCTATCAATCCAGTGTGTCAATGCGCCATGCCGCCGATCCACTTTCAATCAGGTTTGCGCGCCACCATCTTGACGACGTGCCGCGCTTTGTTGCGATGTTCCGTTGAATGCATTTCTTCGTAGTGAATGATGCTCCAATCCGCGAAGGAAGCCTTCAATTCCTGTGGCTCCAGAAAATGATGCGGATTTCCATTCACTTCACTCACAGAAGCGTCACGCACGAAGGTTTCGAAAAACAACAATCCGCCGCGCTTTATGGATGTGCGATACGTTGAGAGAAGCGGGCGCGACAAGTAATAAAAATTCAGGATGACATCAAAGCGATTCGAGGGTAGCCATGGATTTTCCAAATCCATCAGCGCGAAGGAAACGGGCAGCGCCTCTTTCTTGACCTCGGACTGGGCAATGCGTAAAGCGGCATTTGACACGTCCAAAGCGATGACTTGCCATCCCTGCCGGGCGAGATGTAATCCGGTCGGTGTTGTGCCGCAGGCAGCGTCAAGGACAAGGCCATTGCGCGGCAAAAGATTCTGATGCGTGGTCAACAGATTGCGCGGGGAACGCAGGTTTCGCCAACGCTTGTCGTTCGAGTAGCGATCGTCCCAAATTAAGGCGTCAGGATGGGGCATGGGAAAATTCCTCAGCGTGGATTCTGTCTCTCGAAACAGGAGCAATTTTCCCGTCGAGAATGAGGCGGCCTTTTTCCATCAGGTCTTTAAGTCCGATGCCAACCTTTTTGTTACTGGGATTATTTTTGTTCGGGGAAATCAAACTCGCCAGCAGAGCGCCAGGCGAGTTTGTAGAGAGTTGCACAGCCATTGGCTCCTTTTCAATTCGATCTCGTTGCATTTGAGATCTCGGGAGGCATCCCTGTTTCCGGGGAAACCCTTGTCCTCTTGCGGGGACCGTCCGCTTTTCCGTGACGGAATGTTTTAGGCAAAACGAATCGGAGTGTTTTTGTGGGATAAAAACCGGGGTTTTCGATCCGTTTTTATGATAACGGCAAATGTATTTTTTTACATCATCATTCCGAGGTATTTTCCCTCTCATCCAAATGGGTGAGAGAATCTATTTCATGACATCCCGTTTTACCTTTTCCAACTCATCGAGGACGTCAAGCTCTGCCTTGAGTTCGGTGGAAAGTGATGAAAAATAGGATTTTACATTTTTGACGAACTTGCCGATCTCACGCGCTGAACGCGCCAGGCGTTCCGGCCCGAGGATGATGGCTGCCAGTAAGATGATGACGATCAGTTCGTTACCGCCGATGCCGAAAATATCCATGTCAACCTCTGCCGACGATCGCGGCTAAAACAATGCTGATAAGGTACAGACCCATCAGCGGCGCCATGACCAGGCCCATGTTGACCGGGTCGACTGTTGGGGTGACGGATGCGGCAATGATCGCCATGACCACCGTCGCGTAGCGCCATCCACCCGCAAGTTGTTTCGCCGTGACGAATTTCATCTTTGCCAGGAACATGATGACCAGCGGCATTTCAAAGCACACGCCGATCCAGAACATCAGGCTGGTAACGAATTCAAAATAGTTTTCCGGGCGTACCTGCGTGGTAATGCCCATGAAGTTTGTCAGAAAGGGGATCGCGGCGGGCAGCATGACGAACCAGGTAAACGCCACGCCGCCTGCAAACAGCAGGGTGGCGAACGGAACCATGATGAGCAGCCAGGCGCGTTCATTGCTCTTTAACCCTGGCAGGATGAATGCCATGACCTGATACACGATGACCGGCATGGCAAGCACAAACCCGCCCAACAGCGAAACCTTCATGAAGATGGCGATGTTCTCGGTCAGTTCGATGGAGACGAGTTTAGACATCCCACCGATGGGCGTGGCAAGATAGCCAATGACCTGCTCGGAGAATATGAAACTGATGCCTGTGGCGATCATCAACGCCAGGAACGCCTTGAAAACCCGCATCCGCAATTCGTTGAGGTGATTGAGCAGCGGCGCAGAACTTTCCAGTTGAACACTGGCTTTTTTGTGGGCACGCCCGAATGCACGAAAGACATCCCGCCAATTGCGTTTGTCCTTCTTGACTGCGGTCACATTTGTAGTCACGGAAAACGCCTATCCTTTTTTCTCACTGGCTTTGGCTGACTCTTCCTCGCCTTTGAGTCCATTGCGGAAACTTGTGACGCCCTTGCCCAATTCGGAGGCGATCTTGCTGATACGCCCCACGCCGAACAACAGAACGAGGATGACGAGCAGGATGATCAATTCGGGAGTTCCAAGATGAAACATGTTATTT
>JAEURI010000243.1 GCA_016789225.1 Anaerolineales bacterium | reverse complement strand
TTATAAGCCTGCCGAACGTTATATCCTTTTTGAGCTGGACGTTGAAAGCGTTACTATAACCGAATACCCGCATGGAAGCGCCGTTCGCAGGTATTGGAAAGTTGATGAATAACCATGACAAAAAAACATACGTTCACAGCGATCATTCAAAATGCAGGCGGAGGCGGCGCCTTCGTGGAAGTTCCCTTTGATGTGGAGAAGGCCTTCGGCTCGAAACGTCCGAAGATCAAAGCCAATATCGAGGGCGTCCCTTATCGCGGCATATTGACTCGCATGGGCAGCGAGTGTCACCTGCTCATCATCCTCAAGGGCATTCGCGAACAGGTCGGTAAAACCTTTGGTGACGAGATCAAAATTTCCGTCGAACTCGATACCGAGCCGCGCGTGCTTGAGGTTCCAAAAGACCTGTTGAAGGAATTGAAAAAGGACAAGGCGGCCAAAGCCTTCTTCGATACACTGTCCTATACCCATCAAAGAGAATATGTGACCTGGATCATGGAAGCCAAAAAGGAAGAGACCCGTGCCAGGCGTGTTCTCAAAACAATCGCGATGTTGAAACAAGGCAAACGCGGAATATAAATGACGAACATCATCCCCTGCGGTCAAGAACATATTGAAGAATTGATTTCCTTCGTGACTCGCATGAACCATCATGCCGAGCATCACATCGGATATTTTGGCGTCGGCGAAACCGATGTGCGTTCCTCGCTGGCCGAAACTGTCATTCCACCTGCCGAGGGTTTTCGCCTCGCATACGAAAACGGTAACCTCATTGGCGTCTTTGGCGTGGATGCCGACCCCGAGATCAACCGCGCCTGGCTGCTCGGTCCCATCATCGAACATGCCGAATGGCAGCGCATTGCAGATGACCTATTTGCCGCCGTCCTGCCGCTCATTCCGGCTGGGATTGGCGAGCAGGAACTTTTCTGTGACGTGAACAACCTCAATCTGAAAGAGTTTGCAAAACGACACGGCTTTCCGCCCCGTTCTGAAACCGCCATTTTTTCGATGGAGCGAAATGCCTATATTGAGCATCC
This sequence comes from Anaerolineales bacterium, assembly GCA_016789225.1. Lineage (GTDB taxonomy): Bacteria > Chloroflexota > Anaerolineae > Anaerolineales > Villigracilaceae > Villigracilis. Next base: position 3,748 of record JAEURI010000243.1, on the reverse strand, counting down.
GATCTCTGCGCACATTATCGATTTTCATGAAACCCATTTCGCTCAATTCGAAGGCCTACACAACGAACTCTTCCCCAATACCTATTACACCGCGCGGCAGATCGTGGAAAAGCTCGACGACCATCACCGGCTTTTCATCGCTTTGGATGGCGGGCATTTGCTTGGGTATCACTTCTGCAAACTGGAACCTGACTCAGGCTATGTGGACTTTATCGGTACGAGTGCCTCCGCGCGTGGAAGGGGTGTGGGCTCCAGTCTGCTCGCCTCAGGCCTGAACTGGATGCTGGGCGCGCCTTCGACGAAACGCATCACTCTGACGGTCAATGCAGACAACGCATCCGCCCGGCGGTTGTATGAAAAGTTTGGCTTCACTCTGGAACGCGTAACCTGTGGCTTCCGCAGGACAGTGCATGTATAACCTTCTCCGCCCTTATCTTTTCAATTTGGACCCCGAGCGTGCACATGCGCTCACGCTGAACGCTTTAAGCATTGCTGGAAATGTCCGCCTTGCGCGCTGGCTGCTTGCCATGTATTTTCGAGCTCCATCCAAACCTGTGCATGTCTTTGGTCTGACCTTCAAGAATCCAATTGGCCTGGCGGCTGGTTACGATAAGGATGGCATTGCCATTCGCGGACTTTCCGCATTGGGCTTTGGGCATGTCGAGATCGGGACGGTCACCCCCAAGCCACAGCCGGGGAATCCCTCTCCGCGTGTGTTTCGGCTGATGGAGGATGAAGCGGTTATTAATCGCATGGGCTTTCCTTCGCGCGGCTCGGAATTCATGCAGATGCAGCTGGACCCCAACCTGCGCCTGAACTGGATCGAACGCATCATTGGCTTCTCGCGCGATAAACGCCGTAAGCCCCTGCCAAAATGGAATACAGTCCTGGGTGTGAATCTTGGAAAGAATAAAGATACCCCCAACGAGGATGCCGTACTCGATTACCTGGCCCTTCTGCAAAACTTTGCAGGCATCGCCGACTACTTGACGATCAATGTCAGTTCGCCGAATACGGTGGGTCTGCGCAGTTTACAGGGCAGGGAGGCGCTTGAAGGCCTGTTGACCCAATTGCATCAACAGCGTTTGTTCGAGCAGCAGACCCATAAAAAGCGCATTCCCATCCTGGTCAAGCTCTCACCGGATCTGAACGATGCCGAACTCGATGATGCCATCGAAGCGATCCTGCGCACGCACATGGACGGCATTATTGTCACGAATACCACCTTGGCGCGTGAGGGATTACGGTCAAGTTGTCGGGGAGAATCAGGCGGCTTAAGCGGTAAACCGCTCACAGCGCGGAGTGAGGCGGTTCTAGGTCAGACGGTCAAGCGGGTGAACGGGGAAATTCCGGTCGTGAGCGCGGGCGGGGTCATGAGTCCGGTGGATGCAAAACGCCGCCTCGATGCCGGGGCGGCGCTGGTTCAGGTATATACAGGTTTGATCTATCATGGGCCTTCGTTGGTGCAGGAGATCGTGAAGGCGGTTTAAGGCTGGACCGGGCGCATAACGGGCATGGGTTTGTCGCCGTTCTTGGTGAAGAAGCCTTCGGGTAGTGGCAGGGGGTCTAATGTACGCGGCTGGGAAAGCGAATCAGTGGTGACCAGGTAGAGATTGATCGGGCTTCCGCTGCCGAGGCGGATATCCTGGAAGGCGAAGATGACGAAGGTTCCGTCGGGGCTGAAGGCGGCATCACGATAACAGCAGTTGTTCTCAAAGGGAGCGACCTTTTCAGGCTTTTGCGTAGCTGCATTGTAGAACATCAGGTCGCCGAAGCCGTCATTGCGGACATCGCTGTTGAAGATAAAGAGCAGGTCGCCATCCCAGTCGAAGTTGATGATGTCGTTGGCGAAGGAAAATTTCCCGGCGGGGAAATCGTCGATGCGGCCCGGCGGCAGGGAGTTGCAGCGGGTGATGTCCATGATGCGAATGGCGTCTGCAAATTTGCTGTTGAGGTTGGCGATATATTTGATGGAAAGTTTTGTCCCATCGTCGGACCAGCGCACATCTTTTATGGCGAGGTCGTTGTAGAAGAGACATCCGTCCATGTCGATGAGTTCGCTTTTTCTATCTGCGTTTGCGAGTTTTTCAAGGTCAAAGGGAACGACGTGCAATTCCCGGTTCACAGCAATGGCAACCTGTTTGCCATCGGGGGAAACCCGGAAGGCTTCGAAGTATTCGGCGGAGAGGAAGTTGAATATGGTTTCCTCTGTGCCGGTTTCGATGTTGACCTTCTTGACGGTCTTGCCTGTCATATAGATCAGATTGTCGCCGTCACCGGGCAGCCATTGCAGGTTGAATTTTGCCACGCCATCGCGGGTGAGTTGCTTGGGTTCAGTGGTATCCATGTTCATGACCCAGAGGTCGTTGTTGCGCAGGAAGGCAAGCTTATCCGCGCCGCCGACGATGGGCAGACCGGAGGATGGTGCGACCGTTGCGGTAGGCTCAACCGTGGAAGTGGGGAGTGATGTGGCGGTGACTTCAATAACGATGGGCAGAAGCGTGTTAGTTGGGTTGGGCGGGATTGCCGTAATGGTTGGAGTGCTGACCACCATGAGTTGTTGGAGCATATCCCCGCCAAAAAGGAACGCCCCACCACCAAGGACAGCAAGCAACAGGACAACCCCGGCGATCACAAGTACCGGGCTTCGGCGTTTTTGTTCCGATGACGGTTGGGGTTGCTGTATCTGGCCGGTCTTAACGGCGGCCGTCTTGTTGAACGGCGAGACCCTGACGGTTTCATTGGCTTTTTGTACCTGGGGAGTCTCTCCGCGTAAAAAGGCCTTGATCGTTTCCACCAACTCAACGGCCGTGGAGAAGCGCTCTTCAGGGTCCTTGGCCATGGCTGTGGAGATGACCTTTTCCATCCAGGTGGGCAGGCTGGGGTTGGCCTCCAGAATGCGCGGAACGGGGTCTGTGATGTGTTTGATCGCCAGCCCAAGCGGAGTATCTGCCTGGTAGGGCTGTTTGCCGGTGACCATTTCGTACAGAATGACGCCCAGCGCGTAAATGTCGGCGCGGCCGTCGATGGTATCGCCGGAAGCCTGTTCAGGGGCCATGTAAGCCGGTGTGCCGATAATGGCGCTGCCGGTCATGTTCCCTCCGGCTTCGCCCTGGCTGAACTTGGCGATACCGAAATCCGAAATCAGGGGAACGCCCCTATTTGTGAACAGGATGTTTGCAGGTTTAAGGTCGCGGTGAATGATGCCTTTGGAATGGGCTTCGTCGAGGCCGGGAGCAATCTGTTCGATGATCCTGACCGCTTCCTCAATGGTGATTTTCTTGCCTTTGATGAGGTCGGAGAGCGAGCCTCCGCTCATATAGCGCATGACGAAGTATGGCTGATTGTTCTCCTCACCTACGTCGTAGACCGGCACAATGGCTGGATGCTCCAACTGGGCGATGATCTTTTCCTCGCGCTCAAAGCGCATGCGGAACTGCGGGTCGGCATGCACCAACTCGGGCGGCATGAACTTGATGGCCACCTCGCGTTCGAAGCGCGGGTCATAGGCGCGATAAACGGTCGCAAACCCTCCACGTCCCAACTCGGATTTAATCTCGTAACGACCGATCTTCTCTGGTATCGCCATGCGGATAAGTATACCTACTCAAAGTAATGAACGCAAGAAAAATACATTACGAAAAAGCGACAAGGCTCAACCGGGCATGGTTAGACCGCCACTGGCTTCCATCCAGTCGGCGATGCGCTCCACGGCCGAGGGAATGTTATTGTCCGAAATATCGATCTC
>JAEURI010000241.1 GCA_016789225.1 Anaerolineales bacterium | reverse complement strand
AGAAGAAATACCCACCAGCAAACCATCTTCGCGTGCCAGTCGGCGAGCAGTTGCGAAAGCATCTTCATTCTTCACACGGATGATCTCGTCGTAAATTTTTGTATTGAGAATATCCGGAACAAAGCCTGCTCCAATACCCTGAATGGGATGCGGTCCCTTCACGCCGCCAGATAAGACAGGAGAGGCATCCGGCTCGACAGCAATAGCCTTGAACGATGGCTTCTTCGCCTTGATAACTTCGCCCACGCCAGTGATCGTTCCGCCCGTACCGATCCCAGCAATGAGGTAATCCACTTTGCCATCCGTGTCGCGCCAAATTTCTTCAGCGGTCGTCTTGCGGTGAATCTCAGGGTTGGCAGGATTCTTGAACTGTTGCGGCAGAAAATACTTTTTTGGATCAGAAGCGACAATTTCTTCTGCCTTGCGAATTGCGCCACCCATACCATCAGGACCGGGCGTGAGAATAAGTTCCGCTCCATAAGCACGCAGCAAGATGCGTCGTTCCTTGCTCATGGTTTCGGGCATGGTCAGGATGAGTTTGTATCCGCGGGCAGCCGCAACCATGGCAAGAGCAATACCGGTATTGCCAGAGGTCGGTTCAACCAAGACCGTTTCTTTATTGATCAGCCCGGCTTTTTCAGCCGCATCGATCATCGAAAAACCTATGCGATCCTTCACACTATGCGCCGGGTTGAAGAATTCCAACTTGGCAACCACTTCCGCCTTGGCACCTTCCGTAACTCGGTTCAGGCGCACGAGTGGCGTATTGCCGATCAGTTCTGTGACATTACTTGCAATTTTCATTTCTCTAGTCTCCTATGGGTTTTAAGTTATCCGATCCAAAGCCCTTCCACGCGTACTTGATACCCAGTGGGTGTGCGGTTCAGGAAGTTGACCAAACCGCTGTGCCGCCATTGCAGCATACACATACGCGGTTGGAAGAAATAACGCATGCCGATCTTGATGTCCATGCGCGATTCGGTGATCATGCCTTCATAGCCTTCAGCGATGTAATAGCCTAGGTCTTTGAAGCCTTTCTGGCGCGAGTTAAGCGGACCCGTCACACACCACACGATAACGCCGGTGCGTGTGTCCACATCCACAGCAACGCCGCAGTGAGTGATGGGACAACCACAAGACATGCCAAGCGGACGTCCGATCAAAATATCGCCAACCTTGATATCCATCTCGCGTGTGAGCATCGGGTTATGTGGAATTATGATTTCACGTGGTCCCGGCTCTTCAGGGAAATGTTCAAGATAGAAGTCGAATTCACGCCCGAGGCTGTCACGCCATGGGTTGCTCATGCCCGGCACAAATGCAGGCATGGCACTGCTGGTTGGTGAGCAGCCCCCGCAAGTCACCATAGCAGGTTGCGCACTGAAAGTCTGCATAGCTGGCGCGTTCATAGGGGTGTTGCGATTCTCTGTGGCAATCTGCCGCGCTTCATAGCGATTGTCTGAAAGGTAGATACAGCGTTTGATGAGGTCGGGATTATCTTGCAAGCGGGTTGCCATTTCTTCGCAACTGCGCATGCCGCACACGCCGCAATTTAAACCGGGTAGATCGTTCACTGTGTATTGAGTAGGGAGTGTCATGATATTTTCCTTTATGCAACCGGCGCAAAACTTCGCGAGGTGATGTGACGAAGTTTTTCCGTCAGCCGCGGTAAGACTTGTAGAAAGGTGTCCGCTTCAAGATCCGTGTTGAAGCGACCGAGGGTGATACGCAATGATCCTCGCGCGCGAATCGGGTCCATGCCCATGGACATCAAAATGTAGGAAGGTTGTCCGGCATTGTGTGAGCTGCAAGCACTGCCTGTTGAAATGGCAATGCCTTCTTCGTTGAGCGCCAGCATCAAATGCATGGCTTCGCCTTCCTGCCCGTCAAAGCCCAAACAGATATGACCGGGCAAACGTTTGAAAGGGTGCCCGATGAGATATGCATCGGGGATTCGTTCTTTGACTTCGGCAACGATGCGGTCTCGCAGCCCAACCAGACGGCTCGCTTCCGCGCTCATTTCTGCACTGGCAATTGCTGCGGCAACCCCAAACCCGACGATCCCCGCAACATTTTCTGTGGCAGAACGCAAGCCGTGTTCCTGCCCGCCGCCATGCATCAATGGAACGAGAGACACCCCGCGCCGCACATACAATGCGCCGATGCCCTTGGGTCCATGCAGTTTATGCGCAGACATGGAAAGCAGGTCATATGGAATAGCGTCAGCATAGAGAGGAATTTTCCCGGCAGCTTGAACAGCGTCCGTATGGAAGAGCGCGCCGTGTTGTTTGGTAATTTGCGCAAGTTCTTGAATGGGTTGTAATGTCCCCACAACATTGTTCGCCGCCATCACAGAAACGAGACGGGTATTGGGTTGCAGCAATTGACGCAACGCATCCACGATCACAATGCCATCAGAAGAGATTGGCAGATAACTGATGGAATAGCCAAGGCGTTCCAGATATTTGCAGGTTTCCAAAATTGCCGGGTGCTCAAAAGCTGTGGTGATGATGTGGCAATCTTGCGGTTGGTATTGAAGCGCAACGCCCATCAATGCCATGTTATCGGCTTCTGTTCCACTCGCGGTAAAGATGATCTCATCCAAACTGGCATGCAGTAGATTCGCAACCTGACGCCTGCCTTCCACAATGGCTTGTTTTGCTTTTTGCCCTGCCCAATGAAGGCTGGAAGGATTTCCAAAGTGAGCTTCATAGTAAGGGCGCATAGCATCCAGCACGCGCGGGTCAAGCGGTGTAGTGGCTGAGTGGTCGAAGTAGATTTGGGACATTTGAATTATTCTCCACGATAAAAGTTTTGATTTTCAAGCGAGCGGACGACACCGAAGTGTGCCTGCCAGCCAATTTCCTTCTTGCCCACACAGATCGTACACGTGCCGACCGGCGGGTTTCCGCGCAAGAGCATCTTGTCCCAGGTATCTGCCTGGTTATGAATGGCATCCACAAGCGGGTCGATGCCGATGCCGTATAAAGCGTTCACTTCACGGACTTTGACATTCGGAGCCACATCCTGAATTCTTGAGCGGAAGACTTCGCGTTCCGCCTGTGAGACGCGGTCGATCTTGGTGACAACTGCCACATCTGCAAGCGAAAGCATCGGTCCGATCTTGAGCGGCAGGTTTGTTCCGCTGGTAGCTTCGATAACGATCATGCCCAAGCCACCATCTACATAGGGAGAACAGCGCAGGCACAGACCAGCCGTTTCAACAAGCAGGATATTCGCTCCAGATTTCTCTGCCCACTGCAAGGCATCGCCCAAGACCATCACGTTACAGTGATCGGGGCAAAGCTCGCCGGAATACACTTTGCGGGTAGGGATGCCAAATTCCTTTGCAAAGATCTCGTCTTCTTCAGCAAATTGCACATCTACCTTGAGGAAGGCTACATTATCGCCCGCCGCTTGAAGTTTGCGGATCATATGACGTAAAACAGAACTTTTGCCCGTGGTTGCAGGACCAGCACAGATTGCGAGTTTCATGCCAACCCCTCCAGTTCGTGAGTGGTAAGCCGTTCGCCAAAGCGGATCTTGTCACGCATGGCAGAGAGCAGGTCATCGAGTTTGCTGACCTTGTGAGAGAAGGTGCGTTCTTCTTCATTCGTGTACAACACCTGGGTAATCGAGCCACCCTGCATTACAATGCGATAATCTGAAAGCAAAGCGATGCGCGGGTCATGCGTCACGAAAATGAAGATCTTGCGGTACTGACGCAGCAACTCCATGGCGCGGGTGCGATTGATGCCAGCGTTCTCTACTTCATCGAGCAGCACAATGGGCGTGTTGCAGATGATGGTGGCATCGGCGATAAGCAAGGCACGGGTCTGACCGCCGGAAAGTTCGGTCATACGGCTGGTGAGGACGATCGGTTCCCCGGTCAGTTCGTTGGCAAAGTCGAGCGTCTTCTGGATCATTTCTTCCACCTGGCTCTTCTTCACCGCACGGATGCCCGCATGAGCGGTTAAGAAATCCACAACGGGCAGGTCAGAGAGAAAGGTGGTGTGTTGCGTGATCAACGCAATTGGATTCATCGCGGGGTTATCGCGATATTCGAGGGGAGGGCGTTCGTTGTTGATAAGAACGCGCCGCCCGGTTTGGGTATTGGCATCGGCAAACAACTCAAGGTCGTTGATGAGTGTCGTCTTGCCAGACCCTGTAGGCCCAACAATGCTGACCACATCGCCCATGTTCAGGTCGATGCGTTCAACAGCTTCGGGAATTCCTGCGCGGCTTTTCCCGCCCAGGATCGTGATGGTGTTAATCATATGTTTTCTCCTAATCAATAGAAAGCACCTTTTAAAATACACTTACCCTATTGAGTTAGTATGATTTAACTTCTAAAAAATATCCCTTCAGAAGGGAATGGTGCAACACTAAGAAAGTATCTTGGGGCAGGTACTTATACGACTTATCAAATAGGGATTATAGTCAATACAGAAACTTTGTCAATATTCAGCAACTGAATTATGACATTCTCAATAGGATTATGTGACATTGGTCACTTTAACAAAAAGCCCCATCACTATATGTAAGATGGGACTTGTTACTCTCGACAATAAAAACTTGCCCATTACCTGATTACATCGGCAATGGTAGTCTTCTCCAGTTTTTGTGATACATAGTCGCGGATATCTTTAAAAACCTTGGTCAACTTCTTTTCTTTCTCGATCGGCGTGGACTCATAAAAGTTCAGGCTGACTGATTCCGTCGGGGCGAGTGCCCCGTCAAATAGACGGATTACCTCTGCCAAAGAAATTTGATCCGGGCGTTTGGCAAGCTGATATCCGCCTTTTTGCCCTTTGGCGCTGCGCAGAAAGTGAGCACGCTTGAGCGCCAGCATCAATTGTTCCAAAAACTTGGGCGGGATCCCCTGGGCAGTGGCAATTACATCAATGGAAATAAATCCCTCCGTCTCATGGCGTGCAAGATAGACGAGGGCGAGCAGGGCATATTCACTACGACTGGTTAACTTCATTACAAAACTCTACTTTCTTGATTTGACATACAGAGGCAGTATAGTATAAAAAACTAGGCTGTCAAGTTGGGGTATTTTCTCATCATTTAAACTCACTTTTAGTATTGACATAATTCAGCCACTGAATTATGATAATTACACATAACCTATTAGACTAGTAGGGTTTATAGAGATATTCGAGGTCTCGAAACCAAAAGCGCTTTTTATTTACCTTAAATTCCTACTAAACCAATAGGATTTATAACAAACCTAACCTAATTGGAGAAACAATATGCGAAAACAAACCTTAACATTGCTATCCGTGCTGACCGTATTATCCATGCTGTTGGTCGCCTGCGGAGCCACTGCCACTGAGGCACCCGCTACAGAAGCTCCTGCCGCAGAAGCAGGTGCTACGGAAGCACCTGCTACTGAAGCTGCACCTACTGAAGAACCCCTGAGCGGAACCCTTTCCATCTCTGGTGCGTTCGCCCTCTACCCCATGATGACCGTCTGGGCTGAAGAGTTCACCAAGCTGCATCCTGATGTGCAGTTCGATGTGCAGGGCGGCGGCGCTGGCAAAGGCATGACCGATACCATCGCTGGCGCAGTGGATATTGGCATGATCTCGCGCACCATCAAGGAAGAAGAAACTGCACAGGGTATCTTCTGGGTGTCGGTGACGAAGGATGCGGTCTTCCCGATCATCAACGCAGAGAATCCAGTTGCTGCCCAATTGCTCGAAAAGGGCATTACACAAGAGATCTATAACAAGATCTACATCACCGGTGAGATCACCACCTGGGGTGAAGTCGTCGGCGACCCTTCCATAACGGACAAAATAAACGTCTTCACCCGCTCTGATGCTTCCGGTGCTGCTGAACAATGGGCAAAATATTCCGGCGGCGCGGCACAGGAAGATCTCAAAGGCATCGGCGTAAACGGTGAACCTGCCATGCTCGACACTGTTTTGAAAGACCCGCTTGGCATTGGCTTCGGCAATCTCAACAGCATCTTCGATTTATCCAGTGGTACACTTGTTCCTGGTATCGTCATCCCGCCCATTGATATCAATGAGAACGGCGTGGCAGATCCTGAAGAAGTTTACACCGTCAAGGAGGATGCGTTCGGCGCAGTTGCTAACGGCACCTATCCTTCCCCTCCCGCCCGCTTTGAAAACCTTGCCACCCTCGGCAAGCCGGAAGGGTTGGAACTCGCCTTCATCGAGTGGATTCTGACCGACGGTCAGCAATATTTGGAATCTGCCGGTTTCGTACCGCTCACTCCTGAGCAGCAAGCCGAGTCGCTCGCAAAACTCAAATGAGCCAGATCAATTCCCCAATCGAAACTCCATCCAACAATCAAGCAGAAGGTCGGCTAAGCCGACCTTCTGCCCCATCTCGTGCCAAAACGAATCTCACCGCCCAGCGTACGTTTTTTATTCTCACGGTTGTGCCGGTTGCGCTCATTATCATTATGGGGATTGCCTTGGTCGTGCGTTCCTACCCCATTCTCAATTCATACAGCCTCAGCGATCTCTTGCTCGGCGAAACCTGGCGACCCAACAACGGCGAGTTCGGGTTTCGTCCATTCATTCTGGGCACGTTGTGGGTCACAACGGTCGGCGTGTTGCTTGCGGTTCCGCCTTGCTTACTGGTTTCGGTCTATCTCGCGGAATATGCTCACAACCGCACTCGCACCTTCGCCAAACCTATTTTGGATGTCCTCGCCGCCATTCCGCCCGTGGTCTATGGCGGGTGGGGATTGCTCGCCATCGTTCCATTTGTGGATGACGTGCTCGCGCCTCTCTCTGAACGTTGGTTTGGTGACTCCATCTCAATCTTTGCCGTCACCCAGCCAACAGGGTTCGGCATCCTCGCAGGCGGAATCGTCCTTGCGGTGATGATCTCTCCGCTCATCATCTCGGTTATCTTTGAGGTGCTCTCCACCGTCCCCAACGACTTACGCCATGCATCTCTCGCCGTCGGCGCGACCCAATGGCAGACCATCCGCACGGTGGTCTTGCCGCAAGTTCTGCCTGGTATTGTCGCCGCCATCGTGCTGGGAGCCTCGCGTGCGCTTGGCGAGACAATTGCTGTGTTGATGGTCGTCGGCAATGTGCCGAACATTCCCACATCCGTTTTTGATACGGCGTATCCGCTACCCGCGCTCATTGCTAACAATTACGGCGAGATGATGTCCATCCCGCTGTATGATGCCGCCTTGCTCGGTGCAGCTCTGGTTTTATTGGTCGTCATTCTGATCTTCAACATTCTCTCTACACTGGTGCTCCAGAGATTCTTGAGGCGCTCATGAAATTCCAAAAGAAACATTTCGAACGGCGGCACATCGTCGAATTGGTCATCAAGACCATTATGCGACTCGCTCTCTTTATCGTTGCAGGCGCGCTTGGTTTAATTTTATGGACGATCATTTCCCGCGGCTTACCTTCGCTATCCTGGGAAATGGTCTCGCAAATCCCCAAAGGCGGATATTACATGGGCAAAGATGGCGGCATTCTTAATGCCATCATTGGCTCAGCCTATCTTGCCACAGGCGGGACGATCCTTGCCATGTTGTTGAGCGTGCCCATCGCGCTTTATCTCAAAGCCTATCTTGGTAAATCTCGTTGGGGCGACTACGTCCGCCTCTCATTGGATGTGTTGTGGGGCATCCCTTCTATTGTGTATGGTGCCTTCGGTTTTGCGCTGATGATCCTTTTGGGAATGCGTGCTTCATTGCTCGCAGGCATCATCGTCCTCGCGCTGGTGGAACTACCCATCATGACCCGCGCCATGGACGAAGTCATCCGCCGCATGCCCGCGGACTTGGAACATGCCGCCCTCGCGCTCGGCTCCACCAAATTCGAAGTCGCCATCAATATTGTCACCCGCCAAATGCTGCCCGGCATCATCACCGCCATTTTGCTCGCCTTCGGTCGCGGCATCGGTGATGCGGCATCGGTACTTTTCACCGCAGGCTACACCGACCGCATCCCAACTTCGTTGATGAATCCCACCGCGTCACTTCCTCTCGCCGTCTTCTTCCAACTCGGCTCACCCTACCCCGAAGTCCGCGAACGTGGATACGCCGCAGCATTGATATTGACCATCGCCGTGTTGTTGGTCAGTTTCGGGTCGCGTTGGTTGGCATCGCGATTAAACAGATACACGATCAAATAACGAATTACGCATCACGAATCACGTATTACGTAATGCGTAATTCGTAAAGGATTGAACATGAACA
>JAEURI010000230.1 GCA_016789225.1 Anaerolineales bacterium | reverse complement strand
CCGTGCGAACATCCCCGGAGCGTACCGTCTGACCGTGCTGCACGACCCAGCCGCTCAACCCCTGGGTGGAGTTGGATACCAGTTCATTGATGCGTCCTTCCAGCGACTGCTTTTGCGCCTCATTTTCGAGGTTAGGTTGGTTGAAAGCCAGCAGTTCCAGACGGTCGCTTTCTGGATCGTAACTGCGAATGGCGACATGATGCCAGTCCAAATTTCCTTCCAGAGCTTCGATAAGTTTCCCGGCAACCTGTTTGGCATCCAATTCGCCGCTGAGGGCCAGCCCACTCTGGTAGAGAAGTTCAAGTTCTGTCAGTCGTTGAGTGAGCGCTTCCTCGGCCTGCTTTCGTTCAGTGATGTTTACGAATGAAGAAAGAAGATATGTTTCTTCTGCCTGTTCAACAAGGTTGGCGTATGTGATTGCCCGACCAACGGTGCCTGATTTTGTTTTGTAGACAATTTCAAAATCGTGCAGCCTGCCATCTCGTTTAAACAATTCAGTGGCATTCTGAAGTTCATTTTTATCCATCCAATGGTCAAGATCCATTGCTCGCCTGCCGACAACCTCGTTTTTTGTGTATCCAAAAAGATTTTCACAGGCTGGGTTGATATCCACAATCTTATCGTCTGACATTCTTGCCAGAGAATAGGCCACAGGACTTAAATGGAACAACATTCGAAACAGTTCCTGAGACTCGCGTAATTTTCCTTCCGTCTGCTTGCGCTCGGTGATGTCCTGTGTAAACCCGTACCAGACGATACTGCCATCCTTCTCCTTATGGGGAGAAGAATGACCTTCAACCCATTTTGTCTTGCCTGAAGGCAGAATGACCCGGTTTTCCTCATGCCATGGAATCAGTTTTTCAGCCGATTCCATAATCTTTTTGCGGACACGATCTGCATCTTCAGGGTGTACTAAATTAAAAATTGCATTGGCATCGTTCTGTACTTGTTCCGGTGATACTTCGTAAAGATCGCGAATACCTGTGCTCGCATACGGAACGGAAAATCTGCCATCCGATGTCATCAGGAATTGAAATACAAAGCCAGGGATGTGCGTTGTGATCCTCGTCAAACGATTATGGATTTCAGCCCTTTCCTCTTCGATTTTTCTTCGCTCGGTGATATCTCGATTTACGCTCAAGAGCCCTGTAATCTGCTTATCTTTGTCATAGAGAGTAATGGTGCTGGCTTCAACGTAGATCGGCTGTCCGTCCTTGCGATATTGGATGATTTCGTTTCGATACATTCCAAGTTCACGCAGCTGTCTCAATGATTCCTGTCGCTCTTCTGCCGTCATTTCCGAACGGATGACATTTGTGGAGAGATTACCCAGAGCTTCCTCGGCAGTCCAGCCATACATTGTCTCGGCGGCATGATTCCAGGCAGTGATATGGAATTGACTATCTACAGCGATCACCGCATCATTGATGCGCTTAAGCAGATCCGCTTGATACTCTATTTGTGCCTCCGCCTGTTTGCGTTCGGTGACATCGCGATGGATGACCGTTAAGATTTTTCTTCCAGCCACTTCGATCTGCGAGATGGACGCCTCGATTGGGAATTCCTCCCCGTTGGCGCGCAGGCCTTTCACTTCGCCGAGCGAGTGCATGGAGCGGGACGTCTCGCCTAAACTGCCGAACTGTTCGAGGTGTCCACGATGGGCGGCGCGCAGTGACGCGGGAATCAACATATCGAGCGGTCTGCCGATCATCTCCTCGGAGGTGTAACCAAACATTTTTTCCGAGGCGGAATTAGTCAGGATAATATTCTGGTTCGCGTCAACGCTGATGATGCCGTCCATGGCGGAATGGATGATTCCTGCCAGTCGGTCTTCGCCCTCCCGCAGGTTCTCAACGAGACGTTTCTGAGTGATCGCAATCGCCACCTGGTTGGCAACCTCGCGCCCGAGATTGACCTTCTCCTCATCGAAGAAATCGGGGATGGTGGAAGACAAGGTGAATGACCCGATCAATTTGGCCTGTGAGAAAAGCGGCAGGATGCATCGGGAGCGCAAGCCTTCCTGGATAAAGATTTTGATTTGAGGCGGCGGGTCTGGCAGGAGGGTCAAGTCTTTTATCAGCACCGGTTGGTTCTGGGAAAGGATATGAAGGATGTTCTGTATCAGGTCAAGCGACACCCGTGCACCCTTCGAGATGGCCGACGCTTTCGTGTCCCTCACGTCGAAGTTTACCGCTTCGTTCTTTTCCCAATCGATCAGGGCCAGGTTGGCGCGTTCGCAGTCTAGCAATTCGCGGATGTGATCCAACGCCGCGCCGACTATATTTTCCACCGAATCCGATGCGAGGATGGCGGTGTCAATTTCGCGCAGGGTTTTCAGGCGCAGGTTCTGTTTTTCCAGCTTTTTCTCGGCCTGTTTGCGCTCGGTGATGTCCTGCTGGCTGGCAACACGGTAAAGCAGGTTTCCATTCGTGTCGCGCACGCTGACCACATCCAATTGCATGGGGTATGTACTGCCATCCTTGCGTACCTTGACTGCCTCGAATTGCACCTTGCCTTCGCGGTCGGCTTGGGCGATCATTTGTTTGATCCGTTCGTGATCCTCCGGTCGATACATACCAATGACCGGCATGCCGATCAATTCTTGAAGGGTCGTGCCCTGTTGGCGGGCGAAGGCAGGGTTGCATGCCCGGATGCGATTCGTCTTTGCATCTCCGATGACCATGCCATGCGCGGAATGCTCGAAGGCATCTGCCCACTGGCTTTTGAGTTTTTCGGTCTCCATCATTTCGAGCGCAAAGGAGATGTCCATTCCCATCTCTTCGAGCAGGCGCAGTTCCTGCTCTGTTTTGAACAACCCGGCTTCATGCGAGATCATACCCAAAACCCCATGCACCCTGCCTTTCAAACGGAAGGGAACAACTGCGGATGCAAAGTAACCATGCGTCTCGAACAAACCCTGCATGCCAGGTAATCGCTTGTCGCCCTGCAGGTTTTCTGAAACGACCACCTGAGAGGTGCGTATCGCCGTGGCCACCAGCCCATTGACCCAGCTCCCCGAATGGATGTTGATGGTCGGGAACGGCCAGTTGTTTACATCCGCACCGTTTGCGGCCACAGGTCGAATATCCCCGCTGGATTTATCCAGCAGACCGACCCAAACCAGTGACAACTCGCCAAAGGTCACGGCGGCATCGCAGATGGCTTGGAACAGCTCATCAGGTCCCTTCGTACGTACGATGGCCTGATTGACCTGGCTCAAAGTGGCGTACAGGCGCGTCATCTGCGCCAGGTTTCTTTCTGCCTGCACCTGCCCGGTGATGTCCTGCAAGGTTCCGGAGAATCGCAAGGGATGCCCATTCTCATCCTTCTCCAATCGATAATTGGGACTGAGAACCCGCATCGCACCCCGCTCGGGGTTGGTTCGAAAATTCAGTCGTTCCGGTTCGGTCCCCCGGGCCATGGCGTCGAGCGTGGACTGTAAAATATGCCGATCATCCGGGTGAAGATAGCTTAGGTAGGTCTCAACATCCGGCACGCCTCCGGCAACCTCCGACCCGAAAAAGGCATGCATCTGCCTCGACCACCAACCCTGGCCGGTAGCCACATCGAACTCCCAACTGCCAATCCCGGCCTGCGCTTCGGCACGCTCCAGCTTCCTTATCCATTCATTTGGATCTGGGGGCTGTACGGTCTGGGCCGGGACTTCTTTATTTGGCTTCCTTTTGTTCGACTTCATAACTTAAACTCCAGGTTGACAGCTTGCATTGCCACTTTTACAGATCGGGCGATTCATCCAGCATTCTAAGGAAGGCTTCCACCACGCGCGGGTCGAAATGTTTGCCCGATTGTTCGACGATCAATTCACGGATCTTTTGCTTGGGCCAGCCGGGGCGGTAGGGACGGTCGGAGTGCAGGGCATCCCAGACGTCCACAATGGCGAAGATGCGCGCGGCCAGTGGGATCTGTTCCCCTTTCATGCCCTGCGGGTAGCCTGAACCGTCCCACTTTTCATGATGACAATAGGGAATATCCAGGGCCGGTTTCAGGTAGTTGATCGTGTTCAGCATCTCGTAGGCATAGGTGGGATGCCGCCGCATGTGCTCCCATTCCTCATCCGTCAATTTATCGGGTTTGAGCAGGATTTGGTCAGGCACACCCAGCTTGCCGATGTCGTGCAGAAGCGCACCGCGCCGGATGTGGATCAGATCCTGTTTGGGAATGTCCATCCTCCCGGCCAGGCGCAGGGTCAGTTGGGTCACGCGCTGGGTATGCCCCTCTGTTTCCTTGTCACGCAGGTCCATGGCGCGCGACCAGCCCGCAATGGTGGCATCGTAAGCCATGCTGAGTTCGAGGTTGGATTGCTGCATTTCCTCGAACAATTGGGCGTTGTCGATGGCAATGGCGGCCTGGGCGGCCAGCGTGTTCAGGTAATCGAGCCATTCGGGGTCGGGGTTGAGCGGCTGGCGGTGGAAGATCTCAAGGACGCCCTTCAACTGTCCCTTGGCTACCAGCGGCAGGCTGTAGTAGGCGATGAAGTTTTCACTGCCCAGGTATTGCAAACGCATAAACCTTCCTTCGAGGGCGCTCAGGTCGGGAATATGAGCCATCCGGCGTTCGAGCACGCTTCGCCCGAATGTGGTGTCTCCTAGCTCTATCTTCGAGTTCTGGATCGCATTCGAGTGGAAGCCCTGCCCGGCGGCGAATTCCAGCGTTTGCATGAAGGGATTCAAAAGATGCACATCTGCTGCATCCACCTTTAACTGCAGCAGGACCTCCGTCAGGAAGACGTTGAGGGTCAGGCCGATATCCATGCTGGCGCTGATGACGTTATCGATGGAGTTCAGGGCGCTGAGACGCTGCACCTGCTGCTGAATGCGCACTTCGGCATCTTTGCGCTCGGTGATATCTGCTGCCAGCCCGGCCACGAGTTTCGCCCCATCGACCTCCTCTCCCTGGATCGGGAAGGCCCGGTCCCACACCCAGCGGAGGCTGCCATCCGGCCTGAGGATGCGGTATTCGATATCGGTCCTTTCGCCTTCGGCTTGTTTTTCAAGGGCGGCCATGACCAAATGTTTATCTTCCGGCAGAACGCTCTCTAGGAAGGCATCTGTCGTCTGGTAGAGTTCTTCAAGGCTGCGGCCCCAGATGCGCTCGGCGGCTGGGCTGATGTAAAGTTCCCGATGGGTTTGCGGGTCAGACACCCAAAAGACCTCCTCCAGGTTTTCAGCCAATTGGCGGAAGCGTGCCTCCGAGGCGCGTAACTGCTCGCTGGCGAGCAT
>JAEURI010000199.1 GCA_016789225.1 Anaerolineales bacterium | reverse complement strand
CGAATATCTATGCGGCCGGAGATGTGATCGGTTTTCCCGCGCTTGCATCCGCATCCATGGAGCAGGCACGGGTGGCCATGGTGCATGCATTCGATCTGGAATACAAGGAAGAGATGTCGCGCATTCTGCCGTTGGCGGTCTATGCCATTCCGGAAATTTCGATGGTTGGCCTGACGGAGGACGAGTGCAAGGCGAAACGGATTCCCCATCTGATCGGGCGCAGTTATTACGAGAACAACCCGCGCGGACAGATCATCGGCGACATGAGCGGGATGATCAAACTCATTTTTTCGCCTGAGGATAAAAAACTGCTCGGCGCCCACATCATCGGTGAACAGGCCTCGGAGTTGATCCATATTGCGGCGCATGTGATGCTTGTGAACGGCACGCTTGATGCCTTCATCGCTGCGGTCTATAACTATCCGACCCTGGCCGATCTGTATAAGTATGCCGCGTATGATGGTCTGGGGAATTTGGAGAAGTGGCTGGCGTTCAAAGATGGTTCTTGAAGTCAACGACCTCGGCTTGATCGACTACGAAACTGCCTGGAAACTACAGGACGAATACGCGGCGCAGATCGCAGTGGGGACACGTCCGCCGACCTTGCTCTTGCTTGAACACCCGCATGTGTACACGTTTGGGCGCAAAGGCAACGCGGATAATTTACTTTGGAATGAATCTCAATTAAAAGAAAAAGGCATCTCCACGCATTGGGTCGACCGCGGCGGAGATGTCACCTATCACGGACCAGGTCAACTGGTGGGCTATCCATTGATTCCTCTTAACCCCATAAGACCTGACAGGTTTCAAGGTGAAGTGACGGATGGCGAAGACGCAGAAAGACCTGTCAGGTCTGACTATGTTGGTTACATCCGTAAACTAGAAGAAATGCTGATTGGTGTTTTGATGCGATACGGCATTGCCTCCGGTCAACGACCGGGCAAGACCGGGGTGTGGATCCAAGCCGATGTCCATTCACGCTGTGTGAACTGCAAACCCGAAGATAAACAAAAGCCCGCCAAGATCGCCGCCATCGGCATCAAAGTGGATGTGCATGGTGTCACCCGTCACGGCTTCGCCTTGAATGTGAATCCGGATATGGAATACTGGAACGGCATCATCCCCTGTGGTCTGCCCGAGCCGGTTGTCTCGTTGGCTGACTTGGTAGACCCTGTCCCTGCGATGGAAGATGTAAAGAAAAGGATCAGTGATGAGGTTCATTCGGTCTTTGAGATAGAAAAATAAAAGCCTTGCAAAGCATTCAGCGCTTTGCAAGGCTTTTTGAATTTGTTTGAACTATTATTCTGCGATCAACCAGCGGTCACGTCCGTTGTTCTTGGCAGCGTACATGGCATTGTCCGCGCGTTTGAGCAGACTATGCCACGAGTCCTCGCCGACCCGAAACTGCGCGATACCAATGCTGATGGTCACCTGGATATCCTGTTCCCTGGCGTGAACGACCTTGTTGCGAATCTGCCTGCAAAGGCGGTTGGCTTGTTCGGCGGCAGCGGTCGCATCTGAATTGGGCAGCAGGATCAAAAATTCCTCGCCGCCGTAGCGTCCCACTACATCTGGGTGGCGAACGCTATCGCGCAGTTGGATGGCCACCTGCCGCAGCACTTCATCTCCCATGGGATGCCCGTATGTGTCGTTAATGGTTTTGAAGTTATCGAGGTCGAGCACTGAAATAGATAGTGTCGAATGATACCGTTCGGCGCGCAGCACTTCATTTTGAAGGTCCTTGACGATGGTGCGGCGGTTGGGCAAAAAGGTCAACGGGTCGACATGCGCCACTTCCTGGGCCTGGGCAAGGACCGCTTCCATTTCGATCTGTTTGTTGCGTGCCAGCTTTTTCGAGAATTCGCTTTCCACCTGGAACAGCTTGACCTGTTTGCGCAGCTTTTCCACCGCGGCTTCCGCATCGGCGTCGGAGGTGATACGCTCGGCGATGAAAAGTATCTGGTTGTTCGAGATGGGGATCAGGCTGAATTCATAAAAGACGGCGGCCCCATTTTCCGTGAACGGCAACTCCCCCATCCATTGATCTTGCACCCCTTCAGCCAGCCTGGATTTTAAGATGTCTCGCTCGCGCTGGTTGAAAAAATCGAGCAGATTGTTTGCATTGGGAAACTGACTTTTTCCCTTTTCGAAGGCGGTATTCCACGAAACCAGCTTCCCTTCAATGTCCACCACAGCAACGATGGCCTGAATTCTATCGAATACAGACTCGAGCTCTTTTTTTGTCAGGATTTCCGCCAGGTTTTGCATAACCTCATTGTAGCGTATTCATAATAAATTGGGTCATCGCCTTACAAAATTAGAAACTGGAATTAACGCGCCCCTTTTCGCCCGAACTGACGCTCCAGCATATCCACAGTGAGATGGATCATGGTCGGCCTGCCATGCGGGCAGGTGCGCGGAGATTGGCAGTTCTCCAGGTCGTTCAGCAGACTCCTCTGCTCTTCGGATGTGAGCGCCTGCCCGGCTTTAACCGCCAGCCGCTTGCAGACTCTCGCCGCCAGCCGCGCCTCCACCTCCGCCTGAAGCGGACTCTCGTCCTCTTCAAAATCCTCCACCAGGGCTTTCAACGCCATGGACGGGCTTCCGCCTGCGAACAATACCGGCATGGCACGCACTTGAAAGGTATTCGTCCCGAACTCTTCCACTTCAAAGCCGAAGTGATTCAAGAATGGTAATTGCTCCAACAAGACCTTTGCAGATTGCGGCGGCAAGGTCACGATCTCAGGCGCCAGCAAAGACTGGGACGGGATACTCTTATTCTCATGCTGTGCCATCAGCTTCTCGAACAGCACCCGTTCGTGGGCGGCATGTTGGTCAACGAGATACAAACCATCCGGCCCTTCAGCGACGATATACGTCGCCCCGATCTGACCGATGAGTCTGAGCAGCGGAACACCCGCTGAAAAAGACGATTGCCCATTGACCGCAGACGATGGACCTTCACGTTCAACCGACTGACTCGTATTTTCCATGGTCAATGGTCCGTCGTCCGTCGTCAAAGACTCATCATGCCCAATCGACCAATCGATCCCCACCACCCTCGGCTCAGACGGAACCGAGCGCGAGCCCCATAATTGCGGCGAGACAGATGGAACCGGTGTGTAGGCCAGCAATGCCTTGCGCACCGAGCGTTGAACGAAACTAAAGACCTTATCCTGCGCTCGAAAACGCACCTCCGCCTTCGTCGGGTGGACGTTGACATCCACATCCTCAGATGACATTTCGATGAACAAGGCCGTGAGCGGGTAACGCCCCACCATCAAAAGAGTGTGATAAGCCTGCAACAAGGCTGAATTGAGCGAGATCTCCTGCACCCAGCGGCCATTGATGAAGAACGTAATTTCTTTTCTATTGGAACGGGTTAATGAAACCGCGCTGATGAAACCGGTAAGAGAAAAGCCATCTTCGGTTGCCATCACTTCCAGCATTTGCTTGGCAACATCCACGCCATACAAAGCCGCCAAAATCGCGCGGCGGTCGCCGTCACCTGCGGTTTGCAACGTGACCTGCTTTCCATCCGTGACCTTGAAGCGCACATTTGGGTATGCCAGCGCATACCGTGTGACCAATGAATCAATCGCGCGGCGCTCGGTTACATCGGTCTTCAAGAACTTCAAGCGTGCGGGCACGTTGTAAAAAAGATTTTCCACCCGCACCACCGTCCCTACTGGCGCGCCGACTTTTTCAACCTTCTCAGAGATTCCACCATTCACGCGCAGACGCGCGCCTTCCCTAGCAGACTCCACACGAGATGTGATCGTCATGTGCGAAACGGAGCCGATGGAAGCCAGCGCTTCGCCTCGGAAGCCCAAGGTCTGGATGTGGAACAGGTCATCGGACTGAACCAGTTTCGAGGTCGCGTGACGCGAGGCGGCGAGTCCCAACTCGTCAGATGGAATCCCATGCCCGTCATCCGCCACTTCAATCAGAGTCCGCCCTGCATCTGCAATTGAAATGGAGATCGTTGCAGCGCCCGCATCCAAAGAATTTTCAGCCAGCTCTTTGATGACGGATGCAGGCCGCTCCACCACCTCACCGGCGGCGATTTGCGAAGATACTTCGGACGAAAGCAATCGAATAGGCATGGCAGGAATTATAATCGTCGGATGCGATTCACCACCATCTTCTTCGACCTCGACGACACGTTGTATCCATCCAGCACCGGTTTATGGCTGGCCATTAAGGAACGCATGAATATTTACATGCGCGAACGCATGGGCTTTCCTGAAGACCAGATCTCGCATATTCGCGAAAAATATTTTTTGCAATACGGCACCACTCTGCGCGGCTTGCAAGTGCATCATGAAATCGATACACAGGATTTCCTGGCCTTTGTGCATGACCTGCCGCTGAAGCAGTATCTGACTCTGAATCCGACTCTGCGCTCGATCATCGCCTCGCTGCCGACCCGCAACCTGATCTTTACAAATGCAGATGTTCACCACGCCGAAAGAGTGTTGACCGTCCTCGGCCTGCGCGATCTCTTCGAAATCATCGTGGACGTGAACGCCATTACCCCCTATTGCAAGCCCATGCCCGAGTCGTTTCAGATCGCGATGAAAGCTGCGGGCGAAACCGACCCTTCAAAGTGCGTGATGATCGACGACATCCATCGCACCACCCGCGCCGCAAAAGAGGCGGGCTTGTTCAGCATTCTCTATCACGAAACTTTTCCCGCCGACAGCGCCGATGCCCACCTCACCGATTGGAACGATTTGCACGATATTCTGGAAAGGCAGTGAAAAAATGGAAGAAAACAAGGTCTTGATCGGAGCGTTGATCTTCATTGGCATGGTCGTGGGCGCAAATTTCATTATGTATGCCATTGCGCGCGGTGCCGCCCGCCCCGGCGGTGACAAGGGATTTCTGGGGACAATGATGAAATCTTTAAATACAAACCAAAGCAAAAAGAGCGACGATATGGAAGAACTCCGCCGCACCATCCAGGAATTGAATGAAGGCAAGAAGGACCAGAGCGGGGATTCTGAATAGCCACTCGATTCTTATGCAAATCGAACAATTCATTCAGCAACCTTTAATAACCAAATGGTATCTTCCTGCGTAGTTTAAGCAAGTATTGGAGGTACTCGTGAATAAGACGTTAAAAGCAACCCTGCTTGTAATTGGGATTCTTATTGTTGGATTGGGCTCATTTGCAGGCGGTTTTGTCACCGGGCATATGCTCCCTTTTGGGAACGGCTCTGTATTTAGTTTTGGCTCGCCGCCCCCGGTCACAGAGATTGCCCCGCCGACAACCTCGCCGGAACAGCAATCAGCCACCCCGGAGGAAATGCAGGCTCTCTTTGCCCCGTTCTGGGAGGCATGGAATCTGGTCCATGCAAATTATGTAGACCAGCCCGTGGATGATGTCGCACTCATGCGCGGCGCCATTACCGGCATGATGCAGGCGCTTGGCGACCAGCATTCTTCCTATATGGATCCGGTGGACTTCAAGCAGGCCAACGAAAGCCTCGAAGGGTCGTATGAGGGTATTGGCGCGTATGTGGATACGACCGCTGACTACCTCACCATTACCAGCCCCATCCCCGACTCTCCCGCTGAGAAGGCCGGGCTTTTGCCAGGCGATAAGATCGTTGCCATCGACGGCGAGGATATGACCGGCATTGACGGTGAACTTGTCCGCCAGAAGGTGCTTGGCCCTGCCGGTTCCACTGTTCTTCTTTCGGTCATGCGTGAAGGCGAAGCGGATGTTCTGGAGTTTGAAATTGTGCGCGCCAGAATCACCATTGCTTCTGCCAGTGGAGAAATGCTCGAAGGCAACATCGCCTACATTCAAGTAACCACCTTTGGCCCGAACACCATGCCGGAATTGGATGCCGCTCTGGAGGAACTCATGGCGCAAAATCCCAAAGGGATTATCCTCGATCTGCGCAATAACGGCGGCGGCTATTTGCAAACTTCCGTGGAAGTCACTTCCGAGTTCATGGGCGAGGGAGTCGTGCTGTATGAACAATATGGCGACGGAACCCGCACCACCTACGAGGCCAATCCCGGCGGGCTGGCAACTGACACGAACATTCCCCTGATCGTGCTCATCAACGAAGGTTCCGCCTCTGCCTCCGAGATCGTGGCAGGCGCCCTGCAAGACTCAGGACGTGCCAAACTGCTTGGAACAGTTTCTTACGGCAAGGGCTCGGTGCAAAATTGGATCCCGTTGAGCGGTGAAAACGGCGCAGTCCGGATCACCATTGCAAAATGGCTGACGCCCAACGAGAACACCATTCACGAGATCGGTCTCACCCCAGATTACCCCGTGGAACTCACCGAAGATGATCGCAAAGCGGATAAAGACCCGCAATTGGATGAAGCTGTTCGTATCCTTTTGGAAATGGTCACACAATAAAATAAGGAGAACATAATGTTTTTCTTCGACCCCAATTATCTGATCTTCATGATCCCCGCCTTTCTTCTCATGGCGATCACGTCATGGTATGTGAAGGCAGCCTACAACAAATGGAGCCGTGTGGCGGCAGGCAGCCGTTTCAGCGGTTATGAAGCCACGAAGCGGCTTATCAACTCGAGCGGATTGTACGGCGTTCAGATCCAGGGCACCCCGGGTGAAATGACTGACCACTATGACCCGCGCAATAAAACCGTGTTCCTCTCGACCGGCGTTGCGAACAGTGCCTCAGTGGCTGCTTTGGCGATCGCTGCACATGAACTCGGTCATGCCCAACAGGATGCCGAGGAATACTTTCCGCTCAAATTTCGCGGGGCTTTGGTGCCGCTGGTACAAATTGGCTCCAACCTCGGCTGGATCCTGATCCTGATCGGCTTGTTCATCGGCTGGACTGGTCTGGCCTGGCTGGGTGTCCTTGTTTTCTCCGGTGGAGCTTTGTTCGCACTTGCCACCCTGCCCGTGGAATTTGACGCCTCGGCCCGCGCGAAGCGGATGCTTGCCGACAGTGGCATTATCCAAACTGACGCCGAAATGCGCGGTGTGAACAATGTGCTCAACGCCGCCGCGCTGACCTACGTGGCTGGACTAGTGACGGCCATTTTGCAACTGTTGTATTATGTCAGTCTCATCAGCGGTAGAAGCCGCGACTAATGGATAAGAAAACGTCCGAGATAAATGTCTCGGACGTTTTCTTATCCCATGCTTTTCGCACAATGGATTTTAGAATAAGCCTTCCAGATATTGCTTGGTGCGTTCGTGTTTGGGGTTGGTAAAGACTTCGTGCGCCGGACCGGCTTCTGCGACTTCGCCGAGGTACATATAAATAACATGGTCAGCGAGGCGTTTTGCCTGACGTAAGGTGTGCGTCACTATGACGATGGTGTAGTCTTTCTTTAGTTCGAGCAAGCGGCTTTCAATGTTCTGTGACGAGATCGGGTCGAGTGCGGAGGTGGGTTCGTCGCCGAGGATAATTTCTGGTTCGACTGCCAAGCCACGGGCGAGGCAGAGGCGCTGTTGTTGTCCGATGGAGAGTGATGTGGCGGGGTCGTGCAGGCGCTTTTGGACTTCTTCCCATAGACCGGCGATCTCCAAATAATGCCGCACGGACTTTTTATATTCGGCGCGGTCTTTCTTCATTTGGTGGATGCGCATGCCGTAGGCGATGTTATCGTATATAGACATCGGCAATGGTGAGGGGCGTTGTGCGAGCAAGCCCACCACCTTGCGGACTTCGGTCACATCTACTTCGGGGGCATAGATGTTCTCACCGTCTACGAGCACTTCGCCAGTGAGAGTCACATTCTCATTCAATTCGAAGAAGCGGTTAAAGGTTTTCAATAAAGTGGTCTTACCGCAGCCAGAGGGACCCATGATGACGGTGATCTGGTTCTTGGGGATTTCGATGTTGATGTCTTTCAAGGCATGTTGCTTGCCGTAATAGGCGTTGAGGTTTTTAACTTGGATGTGGGTGTTGTTCATTTTATATCCTTCGTAAGGGCGGGGTCTCCCCGCCCAATTTCT
>JAEURI010000110.1 GCA_016789225.1 Anaerolineales bacterium | reverse complement strand
TCGTTCCTGAGATAGCTGGAGGCAAGCACCAGAGCTTTGACGGCCTGATTGACGGCGCCTGCTCCAATGGCTTGTACTTCTGCCCGTTTGTGTTCACGAATCACCCCCGCGATCGCCCCGGCGACTGCAGAGGTACGGGAGTTGGCTGAAACTTTGATCATATCCATGGCAACCTCCCAAGGTTGGCAAAGTGGGGACTGAACTATCTTTGTGGATTGTACAGTAATCCCTTAATGGATTCAAGCAGTATATTAGTATGATAATGGATTCGTAATATTAGTAGGGGGTGTGGATATTGTGGATAAGTATGATTCATACCCATATGTGGAGTGACTCATCACGCCTCCCACCAAACCTATGGTTGGCAGCCAAACCCAGGCATGATCTACACTGTGGATTATTCTGGATAACTTATCCACATGGCGCTGGAGAAAAAACATACTTGAACGCCTTTTTCCATATCTCGGTTGATTCAAAAATCACCCCCCATATATGGTGGTGTCACTTTTCAATGTTGTCTGACATTTTAAGCCTCAGAAGGGCCTGTTGTCCACAGGGAGGGGGAGTTTTCCACAGATTAGTGGCACTTATCCACAGGTGAAGGCAGTTGAATCGACCTACTTGTCTGAACAACCATCCCAAGATATGGGGTGTGGACTGGAGATTTCGGATAGCAATAGGGATTTTATGTGAATCCTGGCACACAAGCAGACGAATCTTTATCCACAGCAAGCCTGGTCATCCACGCACGTTCCTGCCAGAGCCCATCTCTGCCAACACCTTTCCACCTTCAAAGGCGGTCTTTCCGCGCAAGACTACCCTGCTCACTTTTCCTTTGACCTTCCATCCTTCAAAGGGAGTCCAACCGCAGCGGGTGAAGGTCTCGCTGGCTTTGATCTCATATGTGGCATTCTCGTCCACCTCCACCCATGTCTCTTGTTGTTCAGATAAATTGAAGATGCGTTTCGGGTTGGTGTATAGTTTTTGCACAATATGGTCTATGGCCAATCGTCCATCGTCGGCAGCAGTTAGAAGAAGCGGCAACATCGTCTCCAAACCGGGGAAGCCCGGCGGCGGATTTTCACCATCTTTCTCTTCTAATGTGTGCGGAGCATGATCCGTGGCGAAGCAATCGATCACATCCAGATTTGCCCACAGGCTGTGGACATCTTCTTTTGTGGCTAGTCGCGGGCGGACTTCGCCTCTGCCAGGGTGTCCATGGGATATTGCAGGGATATCTTCCTTTGAAAGAAACAAATGATGCGGACAAACTTCACAAGTAACCTGGATACCCTTCTCTTTTGCGGCTTTGATGAGCAGAATTTCCTCTTTTAAAGAAACATGTGCGATGTGAATGGGGTGATCATAGATGGCAGAGAAGAGAATCGCCGCTGCCAACGTCCGGCTTTCGGAGTGCATCACCATCGGTGCAGACTTGGGGAATTTTTGGAAGTGCGGGGTCCACAGGGTCATGTCATCGAGGCGTAGTTCGCCAAAGGTGGAGTCAAGGTACATCTTTAGCCCGGCAGCTTTCGGCGCGAGCGAGGCGGCGATGTCCGAATTATCAGGACCGGCCCCGACGTATTGACCATAATCACAGCGGGCCTTGGCTTTGGCGGCATCCAGCGCAAGGTTGAGGGTCGCTTCATCAAAGATGGGCGGCTTGGTGTTGGGCATGGCGAGGATGGTCGTCACACCGCCGGAGAGGGCGGCCTGGGTGGCGGTGTCCCAATCTTCTTTGTGGGTTGCGCCAGGTTCGCGCACATGAACATGGGGGTCGATCAATCCGGGAAGTTTTAGCATGGCAAAAGTATACCCGTCCTGGTTCGCGATGGCGTCTTTTTTAAAGGGCTGGCCCGATCCTTTTCACAGATGGTTTTAATTCAGGCAGAGTATGATGTTTATGCAAATTATCGTTCCAGCGTAACCGTATGCTTGGAAGGTTGTTTAATAAACATAACTCAATCCCGGAGGATCTATGAGCATAGGACAAGTTAAATGGCAATCGATCGTTGCCAAATATGCATACCCTGAAACCTGGCGTAGTTTGTGGCAGGTGTTTAATTCGGTCATTCCGTTTTTTGTGCTGTGGTATCTTGCGTATCGCAGCCTGGAGATCGGTTACTGGCTGACTCTTTTGTTGACCATTCCCGCCGCCGGTTTTATGGTGCGGATGTTCATCATCTTCCACGACTGTTGCCACGGCTCTTTCTTTGAGACCAAACTTGCCAATGACCGCTTGGGGCTTTTACTCGGCGTGGCTGTGTGGACCCCTTACTATAACTGGAAGCATTCGCATGCCATGCATCACGCCACCGCGGGCGACCTTGACCGCCGCGGCGTGGGCGATGTATATACCATGACGGTGGAAGAATATCTGGCCGCGCCCTGGTACAAGAAGATCGGTTACCGCATCATGCGCAATCCGTTCATTCTGTTCACGATTGGAGCGACCATCGTCTTTGTGATCACTCACCGCTTCTGGGACCATGTAGCCGGCCGGCGCGAAAAGAACAGTGTCATCTGGACGAACATCGCCCTGCTCGGTTTCGTCGGCTGGACGATTTATCACATCGGCTGGCAGGCGTATGTGATGGTGGAACTTCCCATTTTGCTGATGGCGTGCGGCGCAGGCGTGTGGTTGTTCTACGTCCAGCACAATTTCGAGCCGACCTATTGGGAGCGCCATCAGAACTGGAGCTTCTTCAATGCAGGTATGGATGGCAGTTCCTTCTATAAACTCCCCAAGGTTTTGCAGTGGTTCACCGGCAATATTGGTTTTCATCACATTCATCACCTCAGCCCGAAGATCCCGAATTACAAGCTGGAGGAATGCCACAATGAGAATCCCATCTTCCAGATCGAACCGCTCACATTCCGTGACAGTTTAAAGTCGCTATACTTCCGCCTGTGGGATGAGAAGGAAAAGATGCTCGTCGGCTGGAAGGCTTTGAAGAAATACAAGTTCCAATCCCAAAAGACTTGACCGGACTGAACGAAAATGAAAACAGGCACACGTTTTGTGTGCCTGTTTTCATTATAAGAAACTGACTGATCTAATTCCTGGGCTTGAAGATCAGGAAGATGGCATTGATGAGAATACCCAACACTGCCGCCGTGGCGATGGCCGGTAGTCCGCTTGGGAAAATGCCAGGGATGGTTACCGGGATGAAGCCACCGGGGAAACCGATATTCCCGCCGATGCCCACGATCATGATGACCGCGCCGATGGCCAGATTGCGCGGGTCGAACATGCTGACCTTGTGTTCCTGCATTAAGGCGATGCCCTGCATGCCGATCACACCGAAGAGATAGATCGCCAGTCCGCCGCTGACCGCCAGCGGTACGGTCTGTACCAGCCCGGCCAGTTTTCCAACGAACCCAAGCAGAATGGCGATCACACCGGCCGCGATCAGCGCCGGACCGGAATAGTTGCGGGTGATGGCCATCAGTGAATTGTTCTCGCCGTAGTTCGTACCGGCAGTGGCACCGGTCAACCCTTTCAAGGCGTCGTCGATGCCGTCCAATATAAGATTGAAGCCGATGTTCTTGTCGAGCTGATATTTTTCACGTCCGGTATCCTCTGCCAGACGGTCCACATACAAGCTGATCTGATACAGGTGGGCAGTGGATTCGGGAATGGTTGCAATCGCCATGATCGAAACGCTGAAGATGGCCGTCACTGCCATTGCGCCGCTAAAGGCGGGGAAGGTGAAATGCGGAACAGCAAACCAGGCTGCATCCGCAATCGGCTTGAACTGATCGGGATTGGGGTCGATGATCATGGAAACAGCATAGCCGACGATCGCGCCCAATAGTACCGGGATCATGCCGAGGAACCCCCGGTTTTGAAGATAGACAGAAAACAGAATGGTAACCAGCAGAGTAATAAGCGCCACGAGATAATTGGCGTTTGCCATCTGTCCGACCGCGGCGAAGGCCAGGCCGAATCCGATGATCGCCGCCACCGAACCGGTGACGATGGGAGGCAGCACCATATCGATCTTATCCTTGCCCAATGCGCGGATCAGTAAACCGAAGAGAATATTCAACACGCCCGTCACAACGATACCGGCCTGGATCGTGCTGAGCACTTCATCTGGCAGTGGAACGCCGAACGCCGGGGCGCTGCCGGTCATGGCAATGGCGATGGCCTGATACGCCGCAATATAGCTGAAGCTCGACCCATAGAATAACGGAATGAACTTGCCGATCTGCCATTTGGCGAGAACCAACGCAACGATGGTGCCAAGGCCTGAAACGGTCAACACTGTGCCGACATGGAACCCGCACAACGCCGCCACCAGCACCGTGGCCGGGAACATGGTCAACACATGCTGGAAGCCCAACAGGATCATTTGTCCCGTGGGCGGAGTATCGTTGGGCAGATACCCCATCACAGAGGATGGAGCCGACGCCTCATTCTCAGCCCGGGCCTGTTTCTGTTCAACAGGCTTGACCTGCCCTGTGGCAGGGGATGTCTTTTTCTTCTTGTTTTTGGTTGCCATAACATTCTCCTCTCACTAGTTGATAAAATGGAGCCGCTAAAAGACTCGCTATATAGAACCCGGATGATCTGCTGAAGTGTTGCAAAATGTCTGGGAAACCGAAGCAGGCCTGAGGTCCGCAGCGAGGCGATGATACTGGTCATATCCTGCCCCTGTTGCGGGTGATATAATCCAGCCGATATTTCCAAACTAGAGAGGCAAGCATGGCATACCAAAATGTGAAAGTCCCCGAAGGCGGGGCAAAAATTACAATTCAAAACGGAAAACTGAATGTTCCGGATAACCCGATCATCCCGTTCGTTGAAGGAGACGGCACTGGCCGCGATATCTGGCGCGCATCGGTGCGCGTGTTCGATGCGGCGGTAGAGAATGCCTACGGCGGCAAACGCAAGATACACTGGATGGAAGTGTACGCGGGCGAAAAGCCGTTCAAGCAGTGGCAGACCTGGTTACCCGATGAAACCACCGAAGCCTTCAAGGAATTCCTGGTCGGCATCAAAGGCCCGCTGACCACCCCCATCGGCGGCGGCATCCGGTCGTTGAACGTGGCACTCCGCAAACTGCTCGATCTGTATGTTTGTCAACGCCCGGTGCGCTGGTACAAAGGCGTGCCTTCACCGGTGACCCATCCCGAATATGTGGACATGGTCATCTTTCGCGAGAACACTGAAGATATTTACACCGGCATCGAATTTGCCAATGGAACGGAAGAAAATAAAAAATTCAAGGACTTATTCAAAGAGGCCTTCCCCAAGGAATATGCCAAGATGCGCTTCCCGGATACGGCCGGTATCGGCATCAAGCCTGTTTCTGTGGAAGGCACCGAGCGCCTTGTGCGCGCCGCCATTCAGTGGGCTTTGGATAACAAGCGCAAGAGTGTGAACTTCGTCCACAAGGGCAATATTATGAAGTTCACTGAAGGTGCCTTCAAGGATTGGGGCTATACCCTGGCCAAACGTGAATTCCGCAATCAGATCGTCACCGAGCGCGAGACTTGGATTCTCGGCAACAAGGAAGCCAAGCCCGGTTTGAGCGTGGAAGAGAATGCCAAGATGATCGACCCTGGCTTTGACATGATGAGCCCCGCTCAGCAGAACGACATCAAAGGCGAAGTGGAAGAAGCCTTAAAGTTGTGGGATACCCACGGTGACGGCAAGTGGAAGAAGATGCTGCTCATCAAAGACTCGATTGCCGATGTGAGTTTGCAGTTCACCCTTATTCGTCCGCGTGATTATGATGTGATCGCCACGTTGAACCTTAACGGTGACTATCTCTCCGATGCCCTGGCCGCGCAGGTCGGCGGGATCGGCATCGCTCCTGGCGCGAATATCAACTACGAGACTGGCCATGCCATCTTCGAAGCGACTCACGGTACCGCGCCGAAATATGCCGACCTCGATAAGGTCAACCCGGGTTCGGTCATCCTCTCCGGCGAGATGATGCTGCGCTACATGGGTTGGGGCGAAGCCGCGGACCTGATCGTGAAGGGCATGGAAGGCGCAATCGCCGCCAAGACCGTGACCTATGACTTCGCGCGTTTGATGGACAAGCCGACCGAAGTGAAGTGCTCCGAGTTCGGCGATGCGGTCATCAAACACATGGGATAAGTTTGAAAATCATTAATCAAAAAGGTCGAGGCTGAAAAGCCTCGACCTTTTATTTTCTTTGACTAATGTATTTGGCAAAGGGGCGAATGTAGGATATAGTCACACGGCTTTTGGAGAATCATGTCATTGCTAACAACCCACCCGCTCGTTAAATCTTTGCTTGAATTGAAGGGCAATCCGCGCGTCACGGTGCTCACCGAAGTGATGTTCGGGATTCCCTATAATCTATTCACCCCCTTTTTCTCGGTCTATATGATCGCCCTCGGTATGAACGATCAACAGATCGGCAGCATTGCCAGCCTGGGGCTGGTCTTGCAGGTCTTTTCTGCTTTGCTGAGCGGAGTCATCGTGGATAAATTCGGGCGGCGGCTTTCGCTCTTCATCGGTGACTTGGTCTGCTGGAGCATTCCCTGTTTGATCTGGGCAGTCGCGCAGGACATCCGCTATTTTGCAGCGGCAGCTGCCATGAACGGCTTATGGCGCATTTCTCATAC
>JAEURI010000074.1 GCA_016789225.1 Anaerolineales bacterium | reverse complement strand
CTCTTGAAACAGCAGGCTCGAGTTTCGATATCGAGACTCGCAAGAGCGCCTACTGTGAAGTCGGCCAGGCAGTCATCGACGACCTGCCGCAGATTTATCTCTATCTCTTCCAGGATAACTACGGCATCGCCGATACTCTAGAAGGGTACACACTCAATACCTGGGGCAGCATGAGCTGGGGCATTCAAAATTGGAAGTTCAAAGCTGGTCAGTAAAGAAAATGAATCCCGCCCTGTAAAACAGGGCGGGATTTTTATGGTGAGGAGAGAAAACTTTTTGAGCGTCTCTTAGCTTTTAAAAAAAGCTTAACATTAATCTTGCCACTTTCATGGCACAAATTAAATTTAATTATTCCCTTCCCAAAAACCCAGTTTTGATTAAAATGTAAAAATCTTTGGTATCTGGGGGTACGCCACCCCAAAGATAGCCAAATGAATTGAACTCAATGTTTGTGGCGCGACCAAGGGAGTTGCATATGCTTAAGACCACAGTCCGTGTGTTCATTTTGTTTGTCGTCATTGTTTTGACGCAGCAGGTTTTTTCTGCGCGTGCGGCAGGGACGATCAGCCTGATAGCATTCACACCTTATACAGAAAACTTTGATCTGCTGGCAAACACAGGCACGTCCAGCACCGTCCCACCAGGATGGGATTTTTTAGAAAGTGGAACAGCCGCAGAGACAACCTATGCTGCGGGACCTGGCTCATCCACAACAGGAAACACTTATAGCTTTGGAACAACAGGCACGACTGACCGCGCGTTGGGCGGTCTGCAAACGGGGACGTTGAACCCAACCTTTGGTGCATCCTTTACCAATAACACCGGGGCAACTATTGGCTCATTGCGGATTTCCTACACAGGCGAACAATGGCGGCTCGGCGCATTGACGCGAACAGACCGTCTTGATTTCCAATACAGTCTCGATGCCACATCCCTCTCCACGGGCACATGGCAGGATGTAGACTCGCTCGATTTCGCCGCGCCCGTTCAAGGTCCGGCCGTAGGCGCATTGGATGGAAACATCGCGCCTAATCAAACCCAGATCAATTTCACCATCACCGGGTTGAACATCCCAAATGGCTCCACGTTTTGGATCCGCTGGCAAGACTTCAACGCCACAGGTGCAGATGATGGCCTTGGCATCGATGACTTCTCTCTAACCCCTGTGGCCGCGCCTGTTTTGCCATCCCTCTCCGTTAATGACCAATCTCTAGTGGAAGGGAACAGTGGAACAACAAGTGCGGTCTTCACCATTAGCCTCTCCTCTCCAGCACCAGCAGGCGGTGTGACCTTCGACGTTACCACCGCAGATAATTCAGCCACCATTGTCGATAATGACTACGTATCAAACGCAGTCACTGGAGCAAGCATTGCAGCCGGAAATGACACATATATATTTCAAGTCTTGATCAACGGGGATATCAAAAACGAAACGGATGAATCCTTTCATATAAATATCACCAATGTCAGTGGTGCAACGGTTACAGACTCTCAAGGCATGGGCGGCATCACCAATGATGATTTAACCGATCCACCCACTATTACTCCGACTCAAACCAACACTCCCACTCCCACGCACACTCCGACCCGAACCAATACACCCACCCCCACTATCACACCAACCCGAACGAACACAGCTACCCCCACCCACACTGCAACTCAAACCGTCACACCTACACTCACTCAAACAAGGACGCCTACACCAACACGGACCCAGACAAGAAACCCAACGTTCACGCCCACACAAACCGCGACGCGCATAGTAACCCAATCTTTTGCCGATGTTCCCATGGATCATTGGGCCTGGCAATCGATAGAGGCCCTCCACGCTGCAGGTCTCGTTAGTGGCTGCGACACCACTCCGCGCTATTGTCCCGCAGCAACCATCACCCGCGAACAGATCGCCATCGTCCTCGAAAAGAGTTTACACGGAGCCTCCTACCAACCTCCATTGGTCTGGTTTAAATTCAACGATATCGCCGGTGTCCTTGCTGAGTCATGGATCCGCGCTCTTGAAAGGGATGGAATCACCGCCGGATGCGGAAATGGAATGTATTGCCCAGACGCCCCGGTGACTCGTGCCCAAATGGCCGTCTTCAGCTTGAAGATTAAACACGGCACCTCTTTCAAGCCGACAGTTGTTCCTACGACCTTTACCGATGTTCCCGCCAATCACTGGGCCGCTGTCTGGATCGAACAATTCTTCCAGGAAGGCATTACCCAGGGCTGCGGAAACAGATTGTACTGCCCCGAACAACCACTCTCACGGGACCAAATGGCAGTGTTGCTTGTGAAGGCCTTGGGTCTGCGGTAGTTTTACTGCCAAAAGAGCGTCGTTTTCAGGACGACGCTCTTTTTTTCTCTAGTCATGAAACGTTTTTAAACAGTAACTGAATATACTAAAGGCTAAGCACCTCCAATAAGGAGAGGCTCCATCCCCATGCTGTCCGATGCCCAGGATACTCTTGCAAAGGCCCATCTGTTCACTCTACATCTTTTGGTGGTGAACAAAGATAGGGCAGTCTTTGAATGGTCTGCCCGCTTATAGGGAACTCAAAGTGGAGATGTGGCCTATTTTCGGAATTGGCAGGAACTTTTTGCAAGCATCAAAAACATCATTTGCAATCCATATTGAGTTGAAAAGCCAAAGAAAGGAAAAAAACAAAGAAACCATGGCTATTAAAATAAGGGTAAAATTTACCCAATTAGGGAATTTTAACAAAATTACACCTCCCTAAATCCTTTATCCGAATAATTTAGAACAAGGAGAGTAAATCCATGAAACGACTTCTACCGTATTTTTTTGGAACGTTGATCGGAATGCTGGTGATCACCGCCTTCTTCGCCGGACGCGCTTCCGCCTCGCCTCTCGCCGCCACAGGCTGTTTCCCCGACACGAACGGACACTGGGCTGAGATCTTTATTTGCTGGATGAAAGACAATGGCATTTCCATCGGCTTCCTGGATGGAACCTATAAACCCGAGAATAGCGTCACCCGCGCTGAAATGAGCGTGATGCTTAATAAGCTGGATACCAATACGACCCAGGCGATCAATAACACAGCGACACAGATCAACTCAACCACCGATACAAAAATTAACGATACGAAAACCCTTATGCGCGCCACAGGCAGCACGCTTGCGGCCACGGTCAGTCTAAATGCGGGCCAATCATCGAACATTGTACCGATTACGATCACGGCCCCTGTAGATGGGGGATTGATTATCACTGGGACAGTAAGGGCAGATTGCATACCGTTCCCAACTTTATTTTGCACAGGTTCCTACATATCATCAGAGATCAATTTTAATGGAACACTTTACAATAGTGCATACGTGTCGATTGCCCAAAATTCAGCCGGAAATACCGCCCACTCTCTTTATCTAGCCGTCGACGCAGGAACCTATCCAATCGATCTAAAAGTCACCGTGGTAAATGGAGGCGGCACGACCGTAATAACCGGGGCATCTTTATCAGCCCAGTTCATTCCTTACGATGGGTCGGGCAATCCCATCGTTGTGCCGTAACTATTATGACGAGTGCCGCCACCTGGCGGCACTTTTTTGCAAAAGATTGCAGCAAGCACTCTGGCCTTTACATATCGTTGTTCTTAAAATCCAATTTCAATTTAGTTACATCAGAGGAGACTCACATGAAGCGCAAATCAACTGTATTCATCCTTCTCTTCATCGCCATTCTCTTTCCAGCCGCACAACCTGCACAGGCATCTGCATACCGGGCGCCTCAGGCCGCAGGATCACCGGCTCTCATAGAATTTCAGCAGGTCGCCACCGGCCTGTCGCTGCCGGTGGATATTGCCCATGCAGGCGACGGTACGAATCGGCTTTTCATCGTCCAACAAGGCGGGCGCATCCTCATCCATGATGGAACACAATTGCTTGCCGCCCCATTCCTCAATATAACCTCTCTGGTCACCTCGGGCGGGGAACGCGGCCTGCTGGGAATTGCATTCCATCCCAATTACGAATCCAACGGTTACTTCTATGTGAATTACACCCGCACGGTCAGCAATCAGCTACAAACCGTCATAGCTCGTTATCACGTCAGCGCCGACCCAAATGTGGCCGATAGCTCCAGCGAGTCCATCTTATTGATCATTGACCAGGATTTCGATAATCACAACGGCGGTCAAATTCACTTCGGGCCGGATGGTTACTTGTATATTGGCATGGGTGACGGCGGTGATGGCGGCGACCCAAACAACCGCGCTCAAAATCCCACCTCACTACTCGGCAAAATGCTACGCATTGACGTGGACAGCGGCTCCCCATACGCCATTCCGCCCAGCAATCCATTTGTCTCAAACGCTTCCGTGGCTGATGAAATCTGGGCCTTCGGTCTGCGCAATCCCTGGCGCTTCTCCTTTGACCGGCTCACTGGAGACCTGTTCATTGCAGACGTGGGACAGAACGCATGGGAAGAAGTAAATATCCAGCCAGCCTCAAGCACAGGCGGTGAAAACTACGGCTGGTCTTGTGATGAAGGCAATCACGATTACAACAACAGCCGCGATTGCACGATATACGGCGTTCTCACAAATCCAAAACTCGAATATGAACATGGCCCTGGCGATAGCATCGGATGCTCTGTCACGGGCGGGTATATCTATCGCGGAACGAAATACCCGGCCATGGATGGAGTCTACTTCTATGGTGACTTCTGTACCGGCAGGCTTTGGGCCGCTTCTCAAAACGCCTCGGTCTGGACTTCGAGCCTGGTCGCAGATACCGATTTCTTGATCTCCGCCTTTGGCGAGGACGAAGCTGGTGAGCTGTATCTGGCATCCTATGGCGATGGAGTCATCTACCACATGACCGCCTCCAGCTTTGCTGACGTTCCCACATCATATTGGTCATGGGATTATGTTGAACGCTTGTATGAATCCGGCATCACCGGTGGATGTTCCACATCGCCATTGAGTTACTGCCCCACCAGCAGTGTCACTCGGGCGCAAATGGCGGTCTTCCTTTTGAAAGGGATTCATGGCAGTTCCTACACTCCGCCCGCAGTGGGCAATGACACCGGATTCAGCGACGTAGCAACCGATTACTGGGCGGCAGCGTGGATCAAGCAGCTCGCAGCAGAAGCCATTACCAGCGGATGTGGAAGCGGGGTTTTCTGTCCCGACGATTCAGTAACCCGTGCGCAAATGGCCGTCTTCCTGCTCAAGGCCAAACATGGCTCATCCTATACACCACCAGATGTGAGCGCCACCTTCAGCGACACGAGCGGACACTGGGCCGAAGATTGGATCGAACAATTAGCTGTCGAAGCCATCACAGGCGGATGTGCAGTTGCTTTATACTGTCCTGAAAACCCCGTCACCCGCGACCAGATGGCCGTCTTTTTGGTGAAGGCATTCAATCTGCCTTAATAAATTTAGATTCAAAAAGTGGCTGCTTCTTCTGAGGCGGCCACTTTTTGAATCACTTATATATTACATCTCAAGCAAAACCGTCGGAACGATATCTTCCATCAGATCCAATTGACTCCAAGGATCGGCCGGGTCGGGCGGCTCGATCTTTAACGATGCCTTTAACTCATTTGTCTTTTGGCGAGTTTCCTCTGTTGTGCCCGTGTGTTGAAGAACATACGCCAGCAATCGTCTGGTGAGATCGGTGCGTCCCTGTTTGGCTGCCAGTTCTGCCACCGCCGATAGAATATCAAGGGTCAATTGTAAATCGTCAGCCTGGCGCGCTATATCCAATGCCTGCTGTAAATAATCACGGCATTCGTCCAGCGCGTTCAGCGCAAAGGAAATACCACCCAAGCCGGAGAGCGCCACGGCTTCACCACGTTTGTCGTTGATGCGACGTTTCATGGACAAGCCTTCTTCAAGCAATGTCCGCGCCTCTTCCAATTGACCTCGTTTGAGCGCGAGTTTGCCTGCATTGGTTAACGTGGTCGCCGCACCGTGGACATGGTCGTTTGCTTTGAGAATCTGACTGCCTTCCACATAATAACGTTGCGCGCCTTGCAGATCGCCCTGTGCTTGAAGCAGGTTGCCCAGGTTATTCAAGACCATGCCCGCGCCGATCTCATCCTTCATGGCACGATAGGCAGATACCGAACGCTCAAAGTATTCGCGAGACTTTTCGAAATCTCCCTGCGCTTTGGCGCAACTGCCAAGAAAGTTCAAGGAAAACGCCGCGCCATCGGCATTATTCGTTTTTTCAGAAAGAGACAAACTTTCCAACGCCAGTGCTGTGGCTTGCGGATAATCGCCTGCGTAGTAGCTATTGATGGCAAGTGAATCCAAAACACGCGCGCGGCGGGATGGGTCGTCCAACCCTTCGAGGTAAGTCAGGGCTTGTTGGAGATCGGCGCGTGCCTTCTCCAGTTGACCGATCTGAATGTGCATACGAGCATTCCGCCCAAACAGGTCACAGCGCAGGCCGTTCGCATTTGGGTGATTCGATCCAGCGATCAAGTTCAATACATGTTGAAAAAGCGCGGTGCCCTCCTCGAACCAGCTTTGTACACTGAAAAATCCGTGCAGGGTTCCGGCGGTCTGTTCCAGGTCTGCAATGCGGTCTTCACGCGCGGCGGATTCCCAGGCGAGGCGGATATTATCCAATTCGGGGCGAATGGCAGCACGTTCCTGTGGCAACTCGCCATCGCCTTGCTGGGTCAGGAAGTTCAAGTAAAACGATGTATGCTGCATCGAAGCCGCTTCATGCCAGTCGCTTTGCAAAGATAATTTCTCAGCCGCATATTGTCTTAACAACGGATGAATATCATAACGTCCTTCAACATTATGTTGCAGCAACGATTGATCGGTAAAATCTGCCAATAAGGCTGGCGAAGATTCACCCAACAAAGCATCCGCAGCCTCAGATGTGAAACCGCCGCGAAAGATGGAAAGCCGTGCAAAAGCACTTTGTTCATCTGGCCCAAGCAACAACCATGAACGTTCGAATACCGAACGCAAACTGCGATGCCCAGCTGGGGCATTCGTGTATGGGCTATGTAGAAAATCGAGGTCACTTTGAATTTGTGAAGCGATCTGCGCGGGTGTAAGATGCCGTGCCCAGGCCGATGCCAGTTCAATCGCAAGCGGAGCGCCATCCACCAATTGACAGATGCGTGAAACATCAGGCAGGGTCTCGGGGGTTAAGGCAAAGTCACGCCGAACGCGCCGGGCGCTTTGTGTAAACAAGGTTACCGCGCCGGATGTTTCTGGTTTGCCAGATTCATTTGCAGGCACATCCAACCCGGCGAGGTCGTATACGGTCTCTTCATATAAGTTCAAGCGCTCGCGAGATGTGACCAGCAGCTTTACGGCGGGTGCATTTCGCAAGACTTCCACAACAAAAGCAAGCGCGTCACTGCCTTCGCCCAGCAATTGCTCAAAGTTATCCAACAACAGCAACATCTCTTGTTCGCGCAAATGCTCAATCAACTGCATTCCCGGCGAAGCAGAACCATGAAACGAAAAGCCGATCCCCTCCGCCACACGCACGATCATCTCGTCTGAAGAAGATGCCATCTCCAATGGAATGAAGTGGATGCCGTGCAGGAATCCGCCAAGCTTTTTAATGGAAAGAAGACGTGCCGCCTCGACACTTAACCGGGTCTTGCCCATCCCACCCATGCCTGTCACTGTCATCAGGCGGGTTCCCGACATGGATAACTTTTCTTCCAACTCTGTAATCTCGTCCCAGCGCCCGACAAATTCCATTACATATGCTGGTAGGTGGATCACCGGCGGCATTTCGATGGTCTGGAGACGGCGATACAGTTCGGTCGTTGCCGCAGCAGGTGGAACGCCAAGTTCTTCGAGTAGTTTCTTTTTGAGAGTTTGGTAGATTTGCAGAGCCGCAGTCCGCTGCCCCGTACGCATGAAAAGCCACATTTGGGCGCGACAGGCTTCTTCATCATAGGGATCAAGACCAAGCCAGCTTGAGGCGGCGGTCAAACCTTCGGCGTAAAGCCCGTTTTCGAGGCAGGCATAGGTAAAAGCGCGGAATCCATCGCGCGCCAGACGTTTGAGATGTTCACGCTGGAGAATACACCATTCCTCGAATTCTAGGCTATCGCGTAGATGAAAGCCGTCGAGAAAGTCACCCTGATACAGGTCGAGGGTGAGGCGCAATTTTTCCATCTCTTTGAGGCTGAGAGCAGAGGCGGCTCGATCTGGGAAACCCAGTTCCTTGAGTTGGATTTCGAACTCAAAGGCATCGATAGTGGCATTGGATTCGGGGTTGAAGGCAAGTGTGTCCCGGGTGATGATGAGATGATCATCCAGTTCGCGGCGCAGGGCAGTTAGGAT
>JAEURI010000063.1 GCA_016789225.1 Anaerolineales bacterium | reverse complement strand
GTACCTGGTCGGCGTCACCCGTGGAGACACCTTCGAGTGGAAGAGCATCGATGACCGTCCGATGGGAGGCGGTGGCGGCGGAGGCGGCGGGGGATTCTATGAAGTGAATCTAAGCGGCGTGCCCGTCCCATTCCCACCATCAGATTCCAGTAATGAGCCTGTCTTCCAACCGCCGTCGGAAGAATCACTGCAAGGCATTCAGGGCTTGTTGATGGTCAATAAGATCAAATATGCAGATGGCAGCATCAGCACCGAATATGGTTTCTCCGTCCGCGCCACGCCTGAGCAGCAAGTCGGATGGTTCATCCTCAAAGGCGAAAACCTGAGCGACCTCGAAGCCTATCATAACCGCCCGATCAACATCTGGGCACATGTGGATAACCCCGATGAAAATGGTTCCGTTGTTCTTTTCGTCGACCGCTATGAGATTCCCTACCCCGATTTGCAATTCGAGATCCTAAGCGGGACTCAATCCACGGTGAATATCGATGGTCAGAACGTGGTCACATTCACGGCGGAAGATGGAACCACCTACGTTCAGCTATATCCCATCGGAGAGCCGGAAGTTGATGCCATGCTCAACAGCACAATAGTCACGATGGAGGTTCTGAGAATCCCCGGGGAGACGTATGCAGGTTACCCTGCCTTGCGCGTCTTCAGCATTGGCGAAGGTAATCAAAATGTCATCCCAGCGATCACCGCAGATGAACCGGTCATCTACGAAGATACTGGCACACGCCCAACAATTTCGGATGCCAGCATCGAATCAGTGGACTTGGTCTATTTCGTCCCCGACCAGCGCTATAGTGTGACCGACCCAACCACTGCACCGGTTTACATCCAGCCGGTCTGGCGCTTCACCGGGCATTACAGCGACGGAAGCATATTCGAGATCCTCGTCCAGGCCCTAACGCAGGAATTTCTCCTGCCGCAGCGTCAGGATAGCCCGCCGCCCGGGTAGGAACAATCAATGCAGTACAATAGCGTCGCCCACATTGGGCGGCGCTATTTTTATGGATCAACTCCTGTTCATTCTCACCTATATTGCCGTTATCGCCTCCTCCATCTCCGGTGCATTGGAAGCGCGCAAGCATCAAATGGATATCGTCGGTGCAACCACCATCGCCTTCGTCAATGCCTTCGGCGGCGGCACCGTACGCGATCTGCTGCTCGGGCGCACACCCGTCTTTTGGGTGCTCGACCCGTGGCTGACGGTCACCACATTTATAGTGGCAGTGATCTCCTTCTACCGGCTCAACCGCATCTCCAACCGTCTGCTTGTCACTGCAGATGCGATTGGCTTGGGGCTTTTTAGCATCCTCGGAGCAACCTTCACATTACAACTTCAACTTTCCCCCATCGTGGCGATCCTCATGGGCGTGGTCACCGGCATCTTTGGCGGCGTGTTGCGTGACGTGATGAGCAACCGCATCCCCAGTGTGTTCGGCCAAAGCACCGAACTCTACGCCACCTGTTCCTTCGTCGGCACCACACTTTTTATCACCCTTAATACCCTAAACATCAACTCCCTGCTGGCTTCCCTCCTCGGCGCGCTGACCATCTTCAGCATGCGCCTGCTGGCCCTGCGCCTCAAAATGACCCTGCCCGCCCCATAAAGATTTATAATGACCCCATCCCATGGAGGCCCAAAGATGATATCGACCTATCACAGACCCCGGACTCTCGACGAAGCCCTGACCCTTCTCACTCAACCGAATACTGTCCCTCTCGGAGGCGGCACGCTTCTTTCCAAGCCGACAGCTGATTCTGTCGCCGTTGTAGATCTCCAAGCCCTCAGGCTGGATTCGCTGCGCGTCAACGGCAATGACCTGCAGATCGGCGCGACCTGCACATTGCAATCGTTGCTCGAAGCAGACGAATGCCCCACACCTCTCAAAACTGCCCTCAAACTCGAGGCTCCGCTCAACATCCGCAATACCGCCACCGTCGCCGGGACAATCGTCGCCAGCGATGGGCGTTCCACATTTGCAACCATGCTGCTCGCAATGGACGCCAAACTTGACCTAATCGTCAATCGTCAATCAAAAATTGTAAATTGCGGCGAGTTTCTTCTCACCCGCCCCAGCGGACTCATCACCTCCATCACCGTCCCGCTCAACGCCAAGACCGCCTTTGAATTCGTTTCCAAAACCCCAGCCGACAAACCCATCGTCTGCGCCGCGCTCTCACAATGGAATTCAGGACGCACACGGCTTTCCCTTGGCGGCTACGGAAAAACTCCCCTGCTCGCCATGGACGGCACCGAAGCAGACGGCCTGGATACCGCCGCAAAGAACGCCTACCACGAAGCAGAAGACGAATGGGCATCTGCCGAATACCGCATGGACGTCGCCGCCACGCTGGCAAAACGCGCGCTGGAAGGTATCTCATGAACTCACAAGACAAGATCAAACCCTTCGAACAAATCGCACGCATCTTTCAGATATCGAACGAGAGCGCAAAATATTTCCTAAATCACGTTCAGAAAAGTTTCAAGGTCGAACGTCCGCCGCATAAATTGATCCTTGAATTTGTGGAAAAACAGAAATATCAATTCCAGCCCAAGCCCTACGATGTTGCCGCCGCCATGAAAGAAAGCGGCACCTGGAATTACGACCTCGGTTCCCGGCCTGCTGTCGTTGAGGATGAAGAAGATCTTTACAAATAACAATTCTGCCTGCCACAGAAAAGGTACCCCGCCTTGAAATCTGCAAACAAATCGCAGTATATTTCCAATCAATTTACATGGATTCCCATCTATCAGGAACT
>JAEURI010000057.1 GCA_016789225.1 Anaerolineales bacterium | reverse complement strand
AATTCCTGGTTGTTCGCCTGCCGCGTTATCACTGGGACGGTCTTTAAGCCAGCCCGCTGCGAAGCCTGCAAACGCCGCTCGCCCGCAATGAGAATA
Organism: Anaerolineales bacterium; assembly: GCA_016789225.1. Lineage (GTDB taxonomy): Bacteria > Chloroflexota > Anaerolineae > Anaerolineales > Villigracilaceae > Villigracilis. The sequence goes on along the minus strand of JAEURI010000057.1, from coordinate 7,146 downwards.
AACGTGCCATCGTTCTTTGGCGAGACGATTAGCGGCTGGATAACCCCATGCTCGCGAATCGACAAGGCAAGTTCGTCAAGCTCATCCTCCTTGAAGTGAATACGCGGCTGGCGCGGATTGCGTTTGATGGCTTCCACCGCAACTTGCTGCACCCCTCCAGCATGCCCACCCCCCGGAGGCGGCACAGCAGACTTCCCGCCGGGAATGAGTGCGTCCAAACCTTTGCCAAGACCTTTACGTTGAGCCATGCGAATTGCTCCTCAATTAGGTATTTCCGAAATAAACAACGATAGCTGATGGGCCATGGTTTATCGTCAGTTTTTATCGCCCTTCAACAGTTCCTTCGCCAGCGCTTCATACGCTTCAGCGCCCGGCGAATGCGGCGCGTATTCCGAAATCGGCAGTCCATAGGATGGCGCTTCTGCCAGCCTGATACTGCGTGGAATGATGCTCTTGAACACCTGATTCGGGAAGTGATTGTTCACCTCTTTCACTACATCCATCGAAAGGTTGGTGCGGTTGTCGAACATGGTTAACACCACGCCACGCACCTTAAGTTCCGGGAAGAGCGCCGAGCGCACGCGTTCGATGGTCTGCGTCAATTGTCCCAAGCCTTCGAGCGCAAGATATTCGCATTGCACCGGCACGACCACCCCATCCACAGCCGCCATCAAACCGTTCACGGTCAACAGACCCAGCGAAGGCGGACAATCGATCAACACATAATCATAACGTTTTGCCACTTTCAGAATCGCCTTGCGCAATCGCGACTCGCGCGCCAGCTCATCCACCAGTTCCACTTCCGCGCCTGCCAGCGAGGGAGATGACGGCAATAGCGATAAGTTTAAACGTTCATTCAACAGGATGTACGGGAAAATATCCTCTTCACCGATCAGGGCATCATAGGTGCTGCCTTCCACTCCAAGCTTATCCACGCCCAAACAGGATGTAGCATTCGCCTGTGGGTCGAGATCCACCACCAATACACGTTGACCGAGCTTCGCCAGGTACGCAGCAATATTGATCGTGGACGTGGTCTTCCCCACCCCGCCTTTTTGATTCACAAACGTATAAATCTTCGTCAAGACAAAACCTCCATCTTGCATTGTTCGATTTCTTCCAATGTCGGTATTCCCTGCAACCCGACGCGTGTCACAGAAAAGGCCGCAAGATTTGTCGCGAAACGCGCCGCCTCCCACGGGTCACGCGTGTGATACAGCCGCACAAAGAACGCCGCCGCAAAAATATCCCCGGCACCGGTCGCATCCACCTCTTCGACCGAATAAGGCCGAAAGCGCCGCCGATCCCCATGCCAATGCAAGACTGCACCCTGATTGCCTTCCGTGAGACAAAATAGACTGGTATGATGCGCCATCCATTCGACGAGTTCCAGATCACGGGCCACATCCTCAAGGCTCATCACCACGCCTCCCACCTGACCGAGAATCTGTTCGCTGTTTTCCCAAGCCTGAGCAGTCACCGAACCATTTTCATCCCAGGCGCGCATCCAGCCCTGCGGAGTGACACCCACCCACGAAGAAGTGAAACTTCCCGCCATTGCCGGGTTCACCTCCTGTGCGATGGGCGCAAGATGAACGATCGGCGTATTGCGCCAAAGTTGAGGGATATGTTCGAAGGAAATCGATGCAGCCCGATGATGCAAGGTCTGCCGGCGGCCATGTTCCGTTTTTGTGTTTTCAAAAACAGTACTGCGCTCTGTTGGGAGGTTGACGATCTGAATTCCATTCAGGATGTGCAAAGGCGCATCCTCCCCCGCCGAGGTGACAATGCCCACACGCATCCCCATTGCCAGGGCTGTCAACGCAGAATAGCTCGCCGTTCCACCGAGTTGATTGCCCGTGGGCGTTAAATCGACAGCCACGTGGCCAATCACCAGGTAATCCACAGGGCGCAGTTCAGACATGCGCGAATTATACCTTGTGGACGATAGCCCGTAGACCATGGATGATGAAAGAAAAAAGACCGCAGACTATTGTCCACGGTCTTATTGTCCATTGTCTAGTGTCCAGTTTATTCTTTCGGAAGGATGACCACTTTGCGGTAGGGTTCTTCACCTGTGCTTTCGGTGGTCACTGCGGGGTGGCCGCGTAATTCAATGTGTACCACCCGGCGCTCACTGGATGGCATTGGTTCCATGGTCACCTTGCGACCCGTTTTGGTGACCTGGTCTGCCATGCGGTTGGCAAGCTGGCGAATCTGCTTTTCGCGACGGGCGCGGTAGCCTTCCACATCCACGACAACCTGAACCCATTGCTGAGTCTGTTTGCCGACAATGAGGGAAGCCACATGCTGAAAGGCGGCCAATGTTTCGGCTTTACGACCGATGAGTGCGGTGAGGTCTTCACCGCGCACATCCACTTGAATAGTGCGATGATCATCTGTGCTGGACTCATCAAAATGGGCAGAGACCTGCGCGGTCAGCCCCATGTGATGGATCAATTTGGATACCACCTCTTCAGCAGTATTTAGTACGGGGTCGTGCCCGTCGTTCTCAACTTTTTTGGAAACAGGCGGTTCGACTGGCTTTTGCGCAACCGGTTTTTGTGTGGCTGACTTTTGCGCGGCAGGTTTTCGCTCAGCGGGCTTTTTCTCAGCGCGCGGTTTAGACTCGGTCGCCTTCGGTTTGGATTCTGCCGGTTTTGCAGGAGCAGGCTTCGGCGCAGGAGGTGAGGCAGGCAGGTCCGGTATAGGAGGCGGATTGACTGAGAGACGCACACGCACCTGGCGGCCGCCGAGTCCAAACAATCCTTTCGAGCCGGAGTCCAGAACCTCTACCGAGACGGCATCTGCGGTCAGGCCGAGTTGATTCAATCCCTGTTGAATGGCTTCTTCAACAGTTGGAGCGATAATTTCGAGAGTGGTTGTTCGCTCGCTCATATGGGTTTCTCCCTATTTTTTGGACGGGGTTTGTTTATTGCCGCCGGGCAACAGATTACGCCAGTTGGCGCGGCCGGTTGCTGCGTATTGAACGATACCGAGCAGGTTGCTGGTGATGAAGTAAACCGCAATGCCCGAGGCAAAGTTTAAGGCGAACCAGCCCAACATAAGCGGCATGTAAATAGCCATGGTGCCGGTCATGGCGGCGGTCTGCGCTGAAGCCTGGTCGTTGGGATTCGGCGGCGTGGCAGGCATGGTGAGCTTGGTTTGGACGTAGGTAGTGAGAGCCACAATGATCGCCAGCAGGGGGAATCCGTATGGCAGGAAGGAAATATCGAACGGCAGGGGGATGCCTTCCGGCTGACCTAAATTCATCCACAGGAATTTGCTGTTGAGCGGAATGATCTGATCGACGTTTTGGAAGGGGTAGATAGTACGCGCCAATTTAAGCATGTCGAGCGGAGTGGCAGCCATGGCGCGGATAATGGCCTGATACAAACCAATGATGATCGGGAACTGAATCAGGGTCGGCAGACAGGATGCAAAGGGGTTGATGCCGCGATCCTTGTAAATGCGCATTTGTTCCTGCGCAAGCTTTTCACGATCCTTGGCATACTTCTTTTGGATCTCCTGCCATTCCTTGTCGTTCTGTAATTCCTGCATGGCCTGAGCACCCTTCACCTGGGAAGCATTAAGAGGCCAGGTAATGAGACGGATGAGAATGGTAAACAGAATGATGGCAAGCCCGAACATTTGAGGACCATGACCGAGAATGTCATAGATCCATAGCAGCAGGTTAACCATCGGTTGGATGATAAATGATTCCCACATGGGTTGGGTTCCTTATTTTTCCGGGGTAAAGGTCCAGGCTTGTTTGCCGTCGGCGTCGTAGGCAGCCAGGGCAAATTCCGTCTGATAGGGGGCGACAAGGATCAAGTCACCGGCAAGGGCAGGCGTGGTGTAATTCTTGCCTCCGGTTTCTTTTTCCCAAACAATCTTTCCATCACGATCAACGGCGATGAAATTGCCGTCTTCCGCGACCGCATAGATCTGGGTCTCGGTGACAAGCAGGCTCGCCACAACCGGGCCATCCGGTTTAACGGTTCCCCAATTTTGAGTCTTGGTTGCCGTATCGAGGGAAAATAGATTGCCGCTTAGATCTGCATAATACAATGTGCCATTGTCAAGCACGGGAGTTCCCCATATCCAGTTCCCAGCATTGGCGATGACTTCATGTTCACCATTCGGCTGGACGAATTCGATGGCTGTAGTAAAAGAACCAACGAACACGCCGCCATCCGTGACAGCGGGGCTTCCGGGGATTCCACCGCCGAGGTCGATCGCATCGCTCACTTCGCCGGTAGCTGGGTTAACAACGTGGAGATGGTGGTCGAGTGAAGTGACGTAAAGCAGATTTCCATCCGTTACCGGGGCTGACCATAATGCGCCGCTCAGTTCGATGGGATCTGCAATTTCGGCCCCGCTCATGTTCAGGATGTAGAGAAAGCCGTCTGTGTTGGGGGCATAAATGGCATTATTGAAAGCGAGCGGAGAAGCCACCCACGCTCCCTTGGCATCTGTAAATGGGGCCGCCCAGTTTTCCCTACCCGTGGCAGGGTCGAGACTTAGGAGAGAGTGGTTGGTACCTGCACTGCCTATGAGCAACTGCCCATCGTCGGTGAGAACGGGAGTGGCGTAAAAGAGCAGCGAGCCGGAGGCCTCTTCGGGATATTTCCAAACCTGCTTGCCGGTTTTCACATCCACAGCGTAAACAAAGGAGCCGGTGGCAAGGTAGGCATGTTCACCATCTACAGAGAGACCGGGCCAGTTGTTCGTGGCAACCTGACCGCTGCATGCGCTGAGCGCCAAAGCCGCGAGCGCAAGCAGGAGAACGAGGATCAATTTTTTCTTATTCAAGTTGAGTTTACTCCTGGTAAGGAAACGGCAAATGATTGCCGTACTATATTTAATTTATTATGGGACGGGGTCATAGCCGCCGGGGTTGAAAGGATTACAACGCAGAACCCGCCAGGCTGCCATCAGCGAGCCTTTCAAGGCTCCATGTTTATATACGGCTTGATAGCCATAATGGGAGCAGGACGGGTAAAAACGGCAGGTGTTGGCGGGCAGGCCGGGGGAGATCAGCATTTGATAGGCACGAATGACCGCCAGCACAAGGATGCGCGGAAAATTTCCCAGTGTACGCGGCATGTCACGCAGGCGCGGTTCGTGGGAATAATCGTGCAGGTGAAATTGCTGTTCAGATTCAGGATTCATCCGGGAGGAGGTGAGCGCGTTTTAAGACGTTGGTCAACGCGGAGCGGGTCTCTGCCAGGGTGGAGCTTACAAGTGCGGGGCGGGCGATCAGGATCAGGTCCCAGCCGGAGGCGAGAGAAGGAAGGAGGGGCCGCATCGCTTCACGCAGGAGTCGCTTGGCCCGATTGCGGTGGACGGCGTTTCCCGTCGTTTTCCCTGCTGCTACTCCCACTCTGGTCTTTTCCTGTAATTCGCTGGCGTGTGCTACTAACACAACAAGCGGATGGGCATAGGACTTTCCTGTTCGCCGCACCCGCTTGAAGTCTTCGGATCGGGACAGTCGAAATCGTCTCTGCACCCGCGCCTCATGGAGTCTCCACGCTTACGCGTTGGAGATTTACCAACGAGTCCGCTTGACGTGCTCGTTGGATGTGACGGTAAGTTTGTAGCGGCCCTTAAGGCGGCGGCGCTTGAGGACGTTGCGTCCGTCGGCCGTGGACATACGCGAGCGGAAGCCATGCACACGCACGCGGCGGCGGATCTTGGGTTGATAAGTTCGCTTGACCATATTCTTCGATCTTCCTTTATTCCTTCAAAAGTTGGTTACACAATCCCCGATGGGATGGGTATTCTAGTTAGACTGGCGCATTATTTTACCCTAAGGGGTGCGAATCGGTCAATTTAGATTCTGAGCGTCGTTAATGAAATACTTATCCCAGATCCTCTTTGTCTTCGTCGGGTCGACGAACGATGATTCAAAGGCAAAACGGTTGCATGTCTGGATGTCTGTCATGCTCATGCCTAGGATTTCGTGCGCAATACGATACTCGTTGTTGACATTCGTTTCAAGAACTTCGGGATCATCCGAATTAATGGTTACACGCACGCCGAGGTCAAACAGCTTTTTGAGCGGATGCGCCTCAATCGTCGGGACGGAGTTGGTCAAATAATTTGACCAGGGATTCACCTCGAGCGTGATCCCCCTCTCGATCAGCATTTCCACAGCTTTCATGTCTTCAATGCTGTGAATACCATGACCGATGCGGTCCGGCTGGAAGTTCTTGATGGTGTCAATGACATACGAAGCCGGTGTATCTTCGCCGGAGTGGATGGTCACTTTCAAACCTGCATCTTTGGCTTTGAGAATGGGCTTGATGAAATCTTTCGCCGGGTAAATCTTTTCGCCATCGGCAAGGTCGACGGCTTGGATGTGTTTCTTATGCTTGATCGCCCAATCTACGGTTTTTACGCAGGATTCCGCACCCATACCGCGTGAGGTGATAGCAATGATTCCAATCGCCATGTCAAATTCCTTTTCGGCACGTTCCTGTGCGCGGAGCAGACCTTCGAGGCAGGCATCCCAGTTTAGGTTGTAGCCGTGGAATGCCCAATCGGGCGAAAAGCGGACCTCAAAGAGTTTGATGTTTTGCCTGGCACAATCTTCGAAGAGTTCCCATGAAATGCGTTCGAACACTTCTGGTGAGGTGATCGTGCGCTGGAAAATATCGAAGGCATCCAGCACGGCTTGCAGATCTTTCATTTGGTCGAGGACTTTGACGTGCTTATCCAACTCCCCCACTTCGTAAGAAGGCAAAGAGACATTCTGCGCACACGCCACATCAATGATGGTCTGCGTACGAATTGCACCTTCAAGGTGGCAGTGAATTTCTGTCTTGGGAATGGAGTTGTATTTTAGGTCGAAGTTTTTCATGAGGCTCCTGGTTACCTAATTTTACACCCGCATTTGTAGGGGTGCAGAAATGCTGCACCCCTACAATCCCAAACATAACGCCGCATGCAATAATACATTCGCACCGTTGACACAATCCTGCCATTCGGTGAATTCAAAAGGTGAATGACTGGTGCCATTTACAGATGGCACGAAGATCATACCGATCGGACAAATATCCACAAGGGATTGGGCATCATGGATTGCGCCTGACGGAATGATAACGCTTGATAAGCCCAAGTCATCACAAGCAGATTTGAATG
>JAEURI010000049.1 GCA_016789225.1 Anaerolineales bacterium | reverse complement strand
GTTACTTGGCAGCATCTTCTGGCCCCCAGCCAATCAGGTAGCAAGCCAGCCAGAATTCTGGCAGACCCCACGCTACATTGCGCAATTCCTGAACGGCATTGCGTTTCTGGTCTTCTTCTTCGTCTTCCCTGATGGTCAATTCACCCCGCGTTGGACTCGCACCTTCACAATCCTCCTCATTCCCTTCATTGTCGGTGTCTACTTCTTCCCGCAGACCATTTTCAATCCGCGCAATTGGGGCGCTATCCCGCTCTTCATCTTTTCCATCACCGTCATCATCGTGATGATCTACTCTCCCATTTATCGCTATCGCAACATCTCCAGCATCACGCTGCGCCAGCAAACCAAATGGGTTGTCTTCGGCATCTCCATCGCATTGATCGGGTATTTCCTCATCGGTCTGCCTTTCGCGCTGAACATCCTGCAAATGGGAACGGGTACAGTATCAAACCTGGCAGCCGTCACGGGCATGATGATGTTCTTCCTACTCATCCCGCTTTCCATCGGCGTCGCCATTCTGCGCTTCCGTTTGTGGAACATTGACCCCATCATCAATCGCACCCTTGTGTATGGTGCGCTGAGTTTACTAACCATTTTGTTTTACGTTCTCACTGTCGGTTTTTTCGCAAACTATTTTCGCAATACACAAACCAATATCATCGTCTCATTCATCGCCACTGGCATCATAGCCATTTTATTCGAGCCGCTTCGTCAACGCTTGCAGCTGGGCGTGAACCGGCTGATGTATGGCGAACGCGATGACCCTGCCACCGTCCTCACGCGATTAAGCCAACGCCTCGACTCCGCCCTCGCGCCTGATTCAGTTCTACAAACCATCGTGGAAACTCTCGCGCAAACGCTCAAACTTCCCTACGCTGCCATCTCTTTATTGGATGAAGAACCACGCTTCATTTCTAACTCAAGCTTGCCTCTGTCCGAATTGCTTCATCTCCCTTTGAGCTATCAAACCGAACGTGTCGGCGAGTTGACCATCGCTCCCCGCGCCGCCGGTGAATCCTTCTCCCCCGCCGACATGAAACTTATCAACCTCATTGCCCAGCAGGCTGGCGTCGCTGCCTACACCTTGCGTCTCAACAACGACCTGCAGCGCTCGCGCGAACGTCTCGTCACCGCACAAGAAGAAGAACGTCGCCGCCTCCGCCGTGACCTGCACGACGGAGTGGGTCCCACATTGGCAAGTCTCTCCCAACGAATCGACACTGCCTCTGAGTTGGTGGATAGTGACCCAGAGAAAAGCAAGCAATTGCTCAAAGTCCTGAAAGGACAGGTTAAAGAAACTGTTGCAGAAATTCGCCGCTTAGTCTATGCCTTACGACCGCCCGTATTGGACGAGTTCGGACTCGTCTCTGCCATCCGTGAGCACACCGCCCAATACAGCGGACCGAATGGAATGCAGATCGTCTTCAACATAACCGAACCGCTCCCATCCCTGCCCGCCGCTGTGGAAGTTGCTGCGTATCGTATTGCGCTGGAGGCTTTCACCAACTGTGTGCGCCATGCCAAAGCATCGACCTGCCAAATTCAGATCAAAATTGAAAACCAAACTCTCCTGCTCAATGTTTCCGATAATGGAAATGGTCTCCCGAAAGGTAACCGCGCGGGAGTTGGGTTCACATCCATGCGGGAACGGGCTCAGGAACTTGGAGGCGAATGTGTAATTGAAAATAACCCCGCGGGCGGAGTGACCGTCCGCGCAAGATTGCCGCTTGGCAAGGAGTTGAACTAATGACCATCAAAGTGTTGATCGCCGACGACCACGTCTTCTACCGTGAAGGTGTCCGCGCGCTGTTGAGTTCTGTCCAAGAAATTGAAGTTGTCGGAGAAGCCAACGATGGTGAAGAAGCCATTGCTCAAGCAAATGACCTCAAGCCAAACATCATTCTCATGGATTTGAAAATGCCCGGCATGAACGGCATTGATGCCACGCGGCGAATCCATGAAACGCATCCGAACATTGGCGTGTTGGTCATCACCATGTTCGACGATGATGACTCTGTTTTCGCGGCGATGCGCGCGGGCGCACGCGGGTACTTACTCAAAGATGCGGATAAGGATGAGGTTGTCCGAGCAATTGTCGCCGTGGAAAGAGGCGAAGCGATCTTCAGTCCTGCGATTGCCCAGCGTATGATGCAATATTTTTCATCGTCATCGTCTGCCCAATCTAAAAAAAATCAACCCGACGAATTCGCCGAGTTGACCGAACGTGAGCTGGAGATTTTGGATCTGATCGCGCAGGGGCATAATAACTTGACGATCTCAAATAAGTTATCGTTGAGCATCAAGACCGTGCAAAATTATGTTTCAAGCATCCTGACCAAATTGCAGGTTGCAGACCGCTCACAGGCGATTGTCCGCGCACGAGAGGCGGGGCTGGGAAAATCAGAGTAACCCGGCTTCCTATTTCTTTATTCTTCTTCCTTATCCAATTGCTTGGTGATGGTCAATAAGATCACCGAGACCAAGATCAAGACAACCGATAATGCCATCGCCACGCCCAGATTACGCTCGAAACCGATATAAATGGCGATCGGCATGGTTTGGGTGACGCCTTCGAGATTTCCCGCAAAAAGGATCGTCGCGCCGAATTCGCCGAGGGCGCGAGTCCATGTGAGGATAGCCCCGCTGGCAAGTGCACGGATGGCAATTGGAATCATCACCTCGTAAAACAACTGCCATTGAGTTGCCCCCTCCACATAAGCGGACTCTTCAAGTTGTTTGTCCACGTGAGAAAACCCGATCCGCGCCGACCGAACGAATAACGGAGCCGCGACAAAGACTTGCGCCATAATGACTGCGGCCGTGGTGAAGGGGATGCCAATCCCCAATTCGCTCAGTAGTGAACCAAACATCCCCCTGCGTCCGAAGGCGATCAGCAAAGCCAGCCCTGCAACAGAAGGAGGAAGGACGATGGGCAGGTCGAGGATCAACTCCAGCCACGCCTTATGTTTGAACTTCCAGCGAGCCAGTAAGTAGGCCAGCGGCGTTCCCAAGATCACTGCAACCAGTGTGGTGATGGAACTCGTGATCAAACTCAGTTTGAGCGCCTGAAATGCCTGACGTGAAAGGGCATTTACCAGAAAGTCGGGAGCAATGGAACGATACATCAGGGCAACCAACGGCAGCGCAAAGAAGGCAAGTAGAATCAAGCTGGGAAGAAGGAATATCCATTTGGAATATCCATCGCCAAAAATCTGGTGGGAAAGTTCTCGAAGTTTCTTCATACGGTACAAAAAAGTCGCGGGACTTTTATCCCGCGACTTTCATTTTACTAAAGATTATTTGGCTGGGGCGAATCCCCATTTGGCGAGGATGGCTTGTCCTTCTGCGGAAAGGACATATTCGATGAATTTCGCAGCGAGGTCGGCATTCTCTGATTTCGTCAGCGGCGCAATTGGATATCTGGCGATGACGTTCAAATCGGCTGGGATCTCGATAGTCTTCAGATCGGGTGCAGCAATTACATCGGATGTGTAAACAATGCCCGCATCCGCTTCGCCAAGCTGGACTTTGGCTAGGACCTGTTTGACATTATCTTCATTGGAAACAACGTTCGCAAGAACCTTATCCTTGAAATCTGTTCCAAACGAAGCATTCATCAGGTCGAGTGCCTGACGCGCGTAATTACCGACGGGAACTTCTTCTGCGGCGAATACAATCTTGACGCCGGGATTGGAAAGATCTTCCAGTTTTTCGAGCGCTGCGGGATTATCCGCAGGCAGGATGATGACCAGCTTATTCGTCAGGAAAACTTGAACCGCATCTGGGACAACGAAGGTGCCTGTTACGAGGGTTTCCATTTCTTTGCCGCTGGCAGAGGCGAATACATCAACAGGTGCGCCTTCTTCAATTTGAGTTCGCAGGGCCTGTGAACCTGCAAAGTTGAAGGTGGTGGTCACGCCAGGGTTGGCGGCGTCAAAGGCAGCGCCGACCTCGGTGAATGCATCAGTCAACGATGCGGCGGCAAAAACTGTCAGTGTACGAGTCGGCGCTTGGGTGGCAGGAGCAGACGTCGGTGTGGCAGAGGCGCCGCAGGCTGTCAGAAAAATGGATAGTACAAGAGTCAGAGAAAGCAGACGTTTCATGGGTCTCCTTCAAGGCCGTAAAATGAAGTTTTATACTCACTCAGTGAGTATATCGAGGAACCCATGATCTTACAAGGAATTAACCCATAAAATTTTGCTGACTTTCATCCAACCATTCAAGCACAACTCGCAACTGTTTGAGACGCATTTCCAAACTCATGCGGTTATAAATTTGGTCGGCGGGCAATTCGGCCAGTGTTTTTTCCAGGCGATGAATGTGCGCGTCTGCTTCGGCGCGCTGTTGATCAAACACCTTCGGAAGTTTTTTGGGGAAATACAATTTCAGAAAATACAAACGGGTGATGAATTCCATGCGAATGGCACGGGTGCTGCCGCCGCTGGGAGTATCCAGCCATTCCAAAAAATTTTTACGGCCCTGCTGGGTCATTTGCAATAGCTGACGGTTGGGTAGTTTTTCCTGCGGGATTTCCTCCACTGAAATATCACCGCGCACTTCGAGGCGTTTCAGAATCGCATAGGCCTGACTCTGACTGAGATGCCAAACCTGGCCCAAGTCTGTGTTGACTTTACGATGCAGGTCATATCCGTGCCCTGCTTCTTTATAAAGCAAACCAAGCAATGCCATTTCAGGGGAGAGCGTTCCAATATGATGCGGCTTTTTATCTGTCATAATCCTCACCAGACGAGCAATTTATGTGGTCAGTATATCGCAAAATAATTTACCAAAAGGGCATCACATAACCTGCATAAACATGAACCAACCGAATCCTCTGCCAACACTATTAAACCCCGACAACTTGAGACGACTTTCGAGTTTCCCTATTCAGCAAACAATCCGCCGACTTTAGGGAGTCCATGCTCTGGCTGATGAAGTTCTTTATGCTAAAAAATTTAACGTAGTGACGGTTTATTGATGGAGGGAATGATTTTCCTGCCGGGTGAAACAGGAGCCGTCACTACGAACACCCCAAGGGAAATTAGAGATCGGTACTGTTATAACCAGCGATCAACGTGATCTTATTGCCGCCGTTCAGGCTGCGCAATTCAGAGAGGAAGTCATTCACATGGCTGGATTTTCTCAAACCAATGCTGTAGGTCAACTCGGTCATCGCGCCGTTATGGATGGTGTCCACGCCGATGAGTTCAGAGATATTCGTGTATTTGACGAAGGGTGCATCGAAGAGAGAGTCGAAGGGCACTCCATCCATTCACCTGCATTCTAGGGGCTAAGCCTGTGAAGAAACCAAGAAAGGTCTGTATAAATTCTGTGAAGAATATGAAGTTCTTGTGAAGGTCGCAAACAAAAAAGCGTCCCGCGCATTCACTGCGCGGGACGCTCAACTTGCTTATGGAATTTCTTTTACGCTACGGGATCGCACCTCCTTTCCAGGATCGAAACACTGAAGCGATTAAGGTCGCTAGGCACTCCTTTCTTCAACCGGTCTGGTTGAATGAGGTCAGTATAGAAAATCAATCTGAGAATTTGCCGAAAAAGTCGTGAAGAATGCCTAAGAATTCGATGTGTATCTTTCTCATTTTTTCAAATAGACTGCATTTTCGTATGGTTTTAACCTGTTTCATAAAAAACAAACTTGTAACTTGAACTCACAATTTTCACAGGCTTTTCACAGGGTTGATATTTATATTGAGAAGGAACCATCTGATCTCATTTTAAATATAGGGAATCCATGTCCATGACAACAAACCCAAATGAAGCACCAGGCAAGGCGCAAGGAATACCTCTTCTTTCCAAATTATCCAATCTTCCCAAAAAAGCGCTCTGGATCACTGGCATTGTTATTCTTGTTCTGGCTGCGGCTGGCGGCGGATATGCCTACTATGAAAGCACACAAACCGTCAGCGAGACAACCAGCGAGAATGCCTTGCAAACCGCAACTGCCACTCGTGGTGACCTCATCATTTATGCCAGTGGCACAGGCACACTCATTTCTAAAAATGAAAGTGACCTGGCATTCAGCACAACTGGTGAAGTGACAGAAGTCTTTGTGAAAGTTGGCGATAAAGTGGAAGCAGGCACGCTGCTGGCTCAGATCGATGAAACCGACGCACAAGCCGCCTACCTTCAGGCGAATCGCACCTACCTTGAACTGACTTCCCCCAGCGCCATTGCCACTGCTCAGCAAACCATCGCGGATGCCACCACAAGCGTCTCGGATGCGTGGAGTACACTGGCGTATCTCATCAGCCCGGAAGCACTTCGAGCGGAGGATCAGATCAACGAAGCAGAAGCAACTATCGCTGAGTCTGAAGCGAAGCTCAAAGAGTCACCAAATGATGAAGAGGCGAAAAAGGCGTTGGAGAAAGCCAAGTCCAATTTGGAGGTCGCGCAAAACGCTTTGAACGAAGCGCAGGGGCGGTATGTCAGTTATTACATTCCAAAATATTTTTCCGATGGAGTTGACCTAAACGCGCCTTCCGAAGGTGAGATCCTTGCGGCACGGGCAGAGTTGGAACTTGCCAAGGCGACTCTACAGGAAGCTAAATATTTGTATGCTGCATTGACCGGCGGCGATGTGCCGGAGAACGCGACGGGCAGCGGCTTGACCGAGCTGGAGCAAGCCCGTTCGGATTTGGAAACCGCGCAAGCCGATTTGGATGGAACGCGCCTCATTGCTCCGATCTCGGGTACGATCATGTCCATCGATATTTCTGTCGGTGACAGCGTGAGCAGCGGAAGTGCAGTCGTTACGATTGCCGATCTCAGCCAGCCATACCTTGAGGTGTATTTGGATGAATCAGACTGGTCGAGTGTGGTGGTGGGATATGAAACGGAAGTGATCTTCGATATTCTGCCAGACCGAACCTACAACGGCGTGGTGACGCAGGTTGACCCTGGCTTGTATTCCTCCAACAATACCTCGGTGGTGCGCGCCTTGGTGCAGTTGACCGGGATTGGTGCAGACGATTTCAAACTTCCATTGGGCACCGCCGCTTCGGTGGATGTGATTGGCGGGCGCGCGGAAGATGCGGTGCTGATTCCCATTGAAGCCTTGCACCAAGCCGGTGACCAGTACGCGGTCTTTGTAATGGAAAACGGGGTGCCGCGTTTGCGCGTGGTGGAGATCGGCATTCAAGACTTGTTATATGCCGAGGTCATTTCTGGAATCGAGGCGGGCGAGACCGTCACAACCGGTATCGTGGAGACGCAATGAGCGCGGCGCACAGCATCATAAAAACCGTGGATATCACCAAGGTCTATGGCATGGGTGATATTCAGGTGGCGGCGTTGAACGGAGTCAGCATCGATATTTACAAAGGTGAGTTCGTTGCCATCATGGGACCGTCCGGCTCGGGCAAGAGCACGCTCATGCACATCCTCGGCTGTCTATCCCAGCCAACAGCAGGACAATATTTTTTGGACGGCGAGGATGTGAGTCAACTTGATAAGGTGCAATTGGCGTCCGTTCGAAACCAGAAGATCGGTTTTATCTTTCAAGCCTACAACCTGCTGGCGCGAACCACTGCCCTGCAAAATGTAATGCTGCCGTTTTTATATAACCGCGTCAACCCAAAGACGAAAGAAGAAAGTTTGGAAAAGGCGCAAACGATGCTTGAACTGGTCGGGTTGGGCACACGTATGAACCACCAGCCGCACGAGCTCTCCGGCGGTCAGCAGCAGCGTGTGGCAATTGCGCGCGCCCTCATCAATGACCCGGTCATGGTCATCGCAGACGAGCCGACTGGCAACCTCGATACCCGTTCCGGCACGGAGATCATGAACCTGCTGCATCAATTGCATGGACAGGGCACGACCATTGTGATGGTGACTCATGATCCTAAGGTCGCTGTCCACACCCAACGCACCATCAACCTGGTCGATGGACTGGTGGATTCCATTACACAGAACGGCAAACATGTCGTGCAATCCATTGAGGAGGCAAGCCATGAAACCCGCTGAGGCATTAACGATTGCATGGGAAGCCATCCTCAAGAA
>JAEURI010000035.1 GCA_016789225.1 Anaerolineales bacterium | reverse complement strand
GCCTCCTGGATGCTGATCTGCCCGGCGCGGATGGACTTGATCTCCGAGCCTTGCAGGGCGATGCCCGCCTCGAACCTCTCGAGCAGGGTGTATTCAAAACCGGCTTTGCGGTTGGATGCGATGATCTTGATATTTTCAGTCACAAGACGATTTTAGCATGGAATAAATCAGGGTGCGTCGCCTATAGTGCCGCAACATCCACGTTGCATATGTGCGCAAGGTTAATCTTGCGGTATAGGGTTTAGCCCCACTTAAGCAAGAAGATTCCAGCAAGGATGCGTGCCACGCCAAAGATAATAAGGGCGGGAGCCAGACCAATGGCGTCCGCGGCCAGGGGGCCGATGAGGGAACTGGTCAGCACCGCAAGGTTGAACATGATGGTATACCAGGCCAAATGCGAGGGCCGGTCATCGGCAGGAATCCTTTCCAGCAGGTAATTGGCATAGGCGCCGTTGACCATTGCGAAGAGAAAGCCGTTGAGAAAGGACAGCCCATAAAACTGGAACACATTTTGGGAGAAGGCAAGCATGATCGGGTAGGTAGCCATGCTTGCCACACCCCAGCCTGTCACCCGCTTGTTTCCAAAGCGATGCACGATGCGTCCCAACTGGGTGGAGGCGATCAACACAGTCAGGTAATACAGGGCGGTGCCGATGCCGATATTGTTGTCGTTGAGGTTCAATACGCGCACGTTATAAAGCGGATACAGCGGCGACGAAAGGTAATGGGAGAAATGGAAGATGAAAAGCGCCAGCAATACCTTCTTGAAATCCGTCTTCCAAATATCGATG
This sequence comes from Anaerolineales bacterium, assembly GCA_016789225.1. GTDB lineage: Bacteria > Chloroflexota > Anaerolineae > Anaerolineales > Villigracilaceae > Villigracilis. The sequence continues at coordinate 21,569 of JAEURI010000035.1, read as the reverse complement.
CGGAGTGCGGCAATAAAGCCCCGGGTAGGTGAAGGTCTGGGGTCAGAAACAGGGATCGGATCTGATGGAGGCGCGATGCTCGTATCCGCCAGGGGTCTGACGTGGAAGATATGATAGCTGCTCATCGCCGCGCCGAAAGCTCCGATCGCAAAGATGACCGGATATCCGCCGGGGAAGGGGATGCTCTTGAGAATGGCGCCCGCGATGAGGGAAGTTAGGATGTAGGCGATGGCAAAGGTGATGTTGCGTGTGCCTGCTACTCTTGCCCGGTATTGTTCCGGCACGGCTTCGGCAAAGAGCGCGTTGAAGCCGACGCCCAACGGCGTGAGCGGAATGGCCATCAGAAAGGTTAACAGAATGATCGCCCAGATCTGTCCCTGTTCGTTGAAGAGCCAGGGCAGGGGAATCCAAAACAGGTAGCCGATACGAAAGAGAACCGACGCCCAGAAGACAGCGCGCCCAGTGTGACGTTTGCTGATCCAGTGCCCGGCGGGGATGGCGAGGAAGAGGGTGATAACGGCGGCGGCGGCATTGAGCAGACCGATCTGCAGGCCTGATGCCCCGAGGCGCGTGGCATATACATTCAGGAAGTTGACGGCGGTTCCGCTGACCACGCCAAACCAGGCAATATCTAGGTAAAGATTGATGAAGTTGGAACGGTAGTGTTCCGGGATATCGGATTGTCGAAATAAGTTGAAACGCATGAGGAAGATTATACAATTTATTCCTATGTTCTTGGCTTTTGGGTTTGTGTTCTCTTTGGTGTGTTATTTTGAATGCAAGCAATTTCACTTGACACCTCTTTGGCAAAAATGTAAACTCGTGTAGTAACGGTTGTCCTGTATGAACATGGATTGCCTGAATGGCAATCCACATTTGAAAAATGTATCCTGTTGTGAGTCGGTTTTCACATTGCCGCGAAAGGTGCCCGTGGGAAAAAAAATCTTATTGATCGATGATGACCCGGACCTGGGGAGGTTGATTGACGCGATTCTCCGGACAATGGACCTTACCCTCTATCAAGCGTTTTCAGGGCCGGAAGGTCTGAAGAAATCCTATGAGATCCACCCGGACCTGGTCATCTTGGATGTCATGATGCCCGGTATGAGCGGTTTTGATGTTTGTAGTCGTTTGCGTGAAATGTCCAGTGTGCCTGTGTTGATGCTGACCGCCCGTGTCAGCGATAACGATTTGTTGCACGGTTTTAATGTAGGGGTGGATGATTTTCTTCGTAAGCCATTCAACAAGAATGAATTTCAGGCGCGCATACGTGCCTTGTTACGCCGCTCGAACCGGAAGGCTGCCGAGGCGGCTTCCTATATCCAGATCTATGAGGACCCGGTCCTTGAGGTGAACTTGAATTCCCAATCCGTGAAGCTCAACGGCAAGGTCGTCGAACTTTCGCCAAGGGAATATGGCTTGCTGGCCTATCTGGTGCGCGAACAGGGGAAGATCATTTCAAAGCGGGAACTGGCGCGCGAGGTGTGGGGCGAGCCGGTTTCGGGCGGTTCTGCCAACCCGGCGTTGTATGTCTTCTACCTGCGCAAGAAAATTCAGGACGGCGAACACGGCCATCAATACATCCATACCTTTTGGGGGCGTGGATACTGGTTCGAACCGCGGGCACAGAGGTGACAGGGTACTAGGGGGATTAAAAGGTTCAATTTTCAATGCATCATGAAATGTGAATGCTATAAAAAAGATGAGATAAAGTGAATTTCTTTATCCCATCTTTTTTGCATTAAATGTGTTTTTTTTGCATTAAATTAGCCTGATTTAAATGCAATTCCAAAAATATTTAAATAAATAAAAAGAACTAATTTGTTAGACTAAAAGTGAAATTCTGTGTCGATTGTCAATATCGTATCTGGAAGACAAAATCATTCAAGTAGGGTCGATTTCTACGAAAGGAAGGATTACGATGTTAAGAGCAAATGGGTGGGTCTACAAGTTTTTTGTTTCTATTTTATTGGTGGTTCTTTTATCTGCAGCTGTAGGCACGCCAGATGGTGTGGTTTATGCGCAGTCTGGCGGTTCGATCGGCAAGTCGAATTTGGGGAAAGCCGGTGCAGAGCTTGTTTCAGGCTTTCGCGCGCCGCTTTTCGATGTGTGTGCTTCACCTGCCAATGAGATCGTTGCAGAGAATTGTCTGACTGGAAATCCGTCAAGCGAGTGGGAAGTCACAGGTGCGGGAGATTCTTCCATTCAGGGCTTTGCCACAGATATCAGCGTAGATCAGGGACAGACAGTCAACTTCAAGATCGACACAACTTCATCAGATTATCGGATCGACATATACCGCCTCGGGTATTATGGCGGGCTGGGTGCGCGCAAAGTTGCTACGGTCTCCACCGGTTCCACCACTGAGACCGATCAGCCTGCCTGTCAGGTCTTTGATGGCACCACCGATGATAACCTCGTGGATTGTGGAAATTGGAGCGTTTCTGCCTCTTGGGCGGTACCGTCCAATGCGGTCTCCGGTGTTTATATCGCCCGCCTGGTTCGCCAGGATGTAGGTGGAGACCTTGCCAGCCACATCGTGTTTATTGTCCGTGATGATGATGGCGGGTCAGACTTATTGTTCCAGACTTCCGATACCACCTGGCAGGCCTATAACCAGTATGGTGGATATAGCTTGTATGCAGGGCCTCTCGGTCATGCTCATAAAGTGAGCTACAACCGGCCCTTCACGACTCGTGATACGCCTATAGAGGATTGGCTCTTCAATGCCGAGTATCCGATGATCCGCTGGCTGGAGCGTAACGGGTACGACGTCAGCTACTTTACCGATGTCGACTCGGATCGCCACGGCTCGGAGATCCTCGAACACGAGGTATTCCTCTCAGTTGGACATGACGAATACTGGTCGGCGGGTCAGCGTGCTAATGTGGAAGCTGCCCGGGATGGGGGAGTGAACCTGGCTTTCTTCAGTGGTAACGAAATCTATTGGAAGACGCGCTGGGAAGATAGTTACCGTACCCTTGTCTCTTATAAGGAAGGTGACGCCCAGGGCAGTGAGCATTACAACTGTCAGGGCAATTTCGACTGTGACCCCAACCCCGATACCTGGACGGGACTCTGGCGGCAGAACCAAACTGGTCATGATGGCGGACAGCCAGAAAACAGCCTGAGCGGCCAGATCAGTTGGGGTGATGCAACCACTGCAATGCAGGTCCCGGCCGAAGCCACCGGCTTGCGCTTCTGGCGCAATACAGGCATGTCTGGCGCCATAACATTGACTGCCAACACTCTAGGGTACGAATTTGACTGGGAGCAGACAGCGTACTCCAACAGTTACCCGCTCAGCCGTATCACACTTTCCGACACGACTGCCACCGGCAAGAATCATAAAATGAGCCTATATCGCGCTTCCAGTGGCGCGCTTGTTTTCGGCGCTGGGACCGTTCAATGGTCATGGGGACTTGATGCGACGCATGACCGCAGCCCATCTACAGAAGATTCACGTATTCAGCAGGCGACAGTGAACCTGTTTGCCGATATGGGTGTGCAACCCGGCTCGCTTCAATCCGGGCTGATAGCTGCTACTGCTTCGACAGATGTGACCGCCCCGATAGTGACCATCACCTCGCCTGCAAATGGCGCAACCGTACCGGGCGGGAATGTCACCGTGACAGGCACTGCTTCCGATACTGGTGGGGTGGTTGCCTCAGTAAAGGTTTCGACCGATGGCGGCACGACTTGGAATCTAGCCACCGGGACGACCAACTGGACATATACCTTCAGCGCAGTAAGTGAGTCGGTTACCGTTCAAGTGCGGGCGATTGACGATTCTGTGAACCTTGGGGTTATGCATAGTATCACTTTCACCGCAGGTGCACAAACCTGCCCATGCTCAATATGGACTCCTGCTGTAACGGGCATACAGGAAAATGACGCGAGTGGTGTAGAGCTTGGTGTAAAGTTTAAGTCAGACGTAGCCGGTTACATTACCGGGATACGATTCTTCAAGACCGTTGGCAATACCGGGACGCACACCGGACGGCTTTGGACCACCACCGGCGTAAACCTTGGAACTGTCACCTTCTCCGGCGAGACGGGGACCGGCTGGCAGGAAGCAACCTTCTCATCACCGATTGCTATTGATGCGAATACAACGTACCTTGCTTCATATCACACGACCTCAGGCAATTACGCCGTAGGTAGTTCGTTTGCGTCCGCAGGTGTTGACAACCCGCCCCTTCACGCACTGAAGGGTGGGGAGGATGGCCCTAACGGTGTCTACTGGTATGGCCCAGGTGGCACATACCCAACCGACACATTTGGGTCTTCCAACTACTTGGTGGATGTCGTCTTCGTCAATTCGGTTGGGCCGGATATAACCCCGCCCACCGTGACCCAGGTGACTCCCATCGACGGGGCGATCAATATCAACCCGGGGACGAATATCTCCGTCACATTCAGCGAACCGATGGACTCACTGACTATAACAGATGCAACTTTCGAACTGCGTGACGGCTCAAACGCCCTCGTGCCTGCTGCTGTTTCCTATAACGCCCCCACGCGGACAGCGACTCTCACACCTTCGGCTGCGTTGAATTTATCTTCCACCTATACCGCTCGTGTGATCGGCGGCACATCTGGTGTTGCAGATGTAGCTGGCAACGACCTTGCCGCTGATTTCATCTGGAGCTTCTCCACCCAGGGGCCGCCCCCGAACGAAGGCCCTGGTGGACCGATTTTGGTTCTATCCACGGCAGCGAATCCATTTAGCCGTTATTATGCCGAGATCCTGCGCGCCGAAGGGTTGAATGCCTTCACCGCAACGGATGTTTCAAACCTCACTGCAGCACTACTTGATAATTATCAAGTGGTCATCCTTGGCGAAATGTCTTTGTCGCCTATGCAAGTGACGATCCTTGCCGATTGGGTGAATGATGATGGCGGTAATCTCATTGCCATGCGCCCAGACTCACAGCTTTTGACCCTGCTTGGGCTCACCTCAGCAGGCTCAACGTTGAGTGAGGCGTATGTACTAGTCAACACCGCAGCAGCGCCTGGTCAGGGCATTGTCAATCAGACCATCCAATTCCATGGCACAGCTGATCGTTATACCTTGAACGGCGCAACTTCTGTGGCTACGCTTTACTCCAACTCAACAACGGCCACCTCCAACCCGGCAGTGACGATGCGTTCTGTGGGTTCCAATGGCGGGCAGGCTGCGGCCTTTGCCTATGACCTTGCGAAGTCGATTGTGTATACTCGCCAGGGCAACCCCGCTTGGGTGGACATCAATGGCGATGGAAGCTCGGGCCCGGTGCGCGCTGATGACCTGTTCCACAATGGCACTGACCCCGATTGGGTCAACCTCAATAAGGTTGCCATCCCGCAGGCCGATGAACAGCAACGCCTGCTGGCGAACATGATCCTTTCAATGAATGCGGATAATAATCCTCTGCCGCGCTTCTGGTACTTCCCGCGTTTTGAGAAGGCCGTGGTGTTGATGACAGCCGATGATCATGCGAGCGGCAATGTTGCCGGACGGTTCGATCAATACAAGGCCCTCAGCCAGGTAGGTTGTTCGGTGGATGATTGGGAGTGTATTCGCTCAAGTATTTACATTTACCCCGGTTCGACCCTGACGGCAACTCAGGCCGGCAATTACACTGCGGATGGATTCGAGATCGGTGTGCATGTCGATACAGGCTGCAGCAACTCTTCCTTGAGCGTTCTTCAGATGCAATACACTGCTCAGCTTTCTGCCTTTGCATCACGTTTCCCTGCCCTGCCTCAACAGGATAGTGAACGTACGCATTGTATTGCCTGGAGCGGTTGGGCTTCTCAGGCAAAAGTAAAGGAAGAAAAGGATATCCGGCTGGATACCAATTACTACTTCTGGCCTTCCGCATGGGTGAACAATAGCCCCGGCTTCATGACCGGTTCGGGCATGCCGATGCGCTTTGCCGATCTCGATGGCACGATGTTCGATGTTTATCAGGCTGCCACACAGATGACCGATGAAAGCGGTCAGTCTTACCCGGCGACCATCGATACGCTTATCAACAACGCTCTTGGTTCGCAGGGATATTACGGTGTGTTCACCGCGAATATGCATTCTGATAATTTGTCTTCTGCTGGTTCGGATGCCATCATTGCCTCAGCACAAGCCAACGGTGTGCCGGTCGTTTCTGGCCGTCAGCTTCTCACCTGGTTGGACGGGCGCAACTTTTCCGCTTTCAGCGGCATTAATTGGGCCGGTAGCACCTTGAACTTCCACGTCTCTGTGGGCGGTGGCGCGAACGGCCTGACAGCCATTTTGCCGATGCAATCCAATGCGGGTGTGTTGCAAAGCATTACACGCAATGCAAGCCCGATGACCTTTACTACGGAGACCATTAAAGGGGTGCAGTACGCGGTCTTCGAAGCGAATCCCGGCGGTGACTTTGCAGCCGTTTATGCAGCCGACATAACAAACCCGATCATCTCTGCGGTTACGACCACCAACAACCCGGATGGCTCCGTCACCATTACTTGGACAACAGACGAACCGTCCGACTCACGCGTTGATTATGGAACCGCCTCTGGCATACTGGGACTTAACCAAAGCCATACTGCCTTGGTGACCTCTCACTCTGTTACCATCACTAGCTTGACGCCCGGCGCAACTTATTATTATGAAGTGAAATCCAAGGATGCATCCAATAACAATGCATCTTCAACTGAAGATAGCTTTGTCGCTTCGGGGGATGCCTGCCCATGCTCCATTTGGGAGAATACGGGAACTCCGGCGAGCGCCCCTGTGAATGACAGTTCGCCTATTGAGCTTGGAACCAAATTCCGCTCCACCTCGGCGGGCTATATTACCTCCATCCGTTTTTATAAGGGCGCTGGTGATACGGATAGCCATGTCGGTCATTTATGGACCTCAGGCGGGACGCAACTGGCCGAAGTTACCTTCACCAACGAAACCGCTTCCGGTTGGCAGGAAATGGAGCTAACCACGCCAGTGGCGATCAATGCCAATACCACCTACATCGTCTCTATTTTCTCTTCTCCGATCGGTTATTTTGCCATAACGCCAAGCGGATTGAGCAGCGCAGTGGAGAATTCACCTCTGAAGGCTCTTGCATCAGGGGAGGATGGCCCGAACGGCGTGTATGCTTATGGCGGCGGATTCCCATCCAATGGGAATAATGCCAATTACTGGGTGGATGTGGTATTCGACTACAACATCGTTGTGGATACCACGCCTCCGACCATTGCCGACCGTTCTCCTGCAGTCAATGCGACAGGTGTTGCGCGTTATACGGATGTGACTGTGACCTTTAGCGAGGAAATGAATCCTGCCACGATCACCGACACGACCTTCACGTTGCGAGCCTCTGGTGCAGGGAGTGATGTGCCTGCCACGGTCAGTTACTCTGGCGGAATTGCCACGCTCAATCCTCTGGCGGATCTGTTGGGCAATACGCTGTATCAGGTCACGGTCTCTGGCACGGTGACCGATGAAGCGGGGAACCCTCTGGGCAGTAACGCGGTTTGGTCATTCACGACCAACAATCAATCCGCTGCCAAAGATAGCAGCGCACCTCACTTCAGTTCTGGAATCCTGAATGCCTGCTTCCTGGATGACAGTATCGGCGATGGAGCGGTGCGGCTCAACGCAGGGTTGAATGAAGATTTCTCCGGCTCTACCCTACCCGCAGGCTGGGCCAGCCACACCTGGACCACACCTGACGTGACTGTGAGCGGTGGTTCCCTTGCTGTCAACGGCTCGGAAGCCTATACCACCACTCAATATGGACCCGGGCGTACGCTGGAATTCTCAGCAACTTTTGGTGCCCAGCCTTTCCACCACATTGGATTTGGTGGTGCGAACCCGCCTTACAATGAATCCCCGTGGGTTATGTTCTCCACTGGAAATGATGCGGTTCAGTTATATGCGCGCGTCCTGCCTCCCGGAAGCTCGGCATACAACACCGGCAACGATAAGATCCCGCTGGGGAATTATCTTGGCAGCGCACATACCTATCGCATCGAGTGGCAGGCGAACAGCATTGAATTCTATGTGGACGATGTATTGAAGACCACAGTGACTGCCGCCATCTCTGCAACCATGAATGTGTCGGTCAGTGATTATCAAAGCGGCACCCCTGGCCTATCTGTGGACTGGTTGCGCATGAGTCCGCCGTATGCTTCGCCATGTACATTTGAATCGCGCGTATTCGATGCCGGGGAAGTGGCAGATTGGTTGGAACTCACCGCCACGCAGACCACACCAAGCAATACCTCCATCGGGTTTGAAACTCGCACCGGCAATACTGCCGCGCCGGATGGAACCTGGTCTTCATGGCAGGTGGTCAACTCACCGATTGCCAGTCCGAATGGGCGTTATGCCCAGTATCGTGCCACACTGGGGGCCACTGATACAAATGTGACACCGATCCTTGAACAGGTGGCTATGTCCTATGTCGTCAACTCAGCGCCTGTACTTGATGCGATCGGGAACAAGAACATCAATGAACTGGTGGAACTGGCCTTTACTGCCACCGCCTCGGATGACAGCCTGCCGAACAATACGCTGACCTTCTCCTTGAGCGGACAGCCTTCAGGTGCATCCATTACCACCGGCGGCGCGTTCGCCTGGACGCCAACCGAGATCCAAGGGCCTGGAAGTTATCCCTTCGATATCTGTGTTTCCGATGGCGTTTTGAACGATTGCGAGTCGATCACAGTGACCGTGAACGATGTGAATGTAGCCCCGGCTCTCGGCGTGATCGGAAATAAATCGGTTAATGAATTGGTCGAGCTGGCTTTCACTGCGACCGCTGTGGATACTGACCTGCCTGCCAACACTCTGAGCTACTCATTGGCGAATAATCCACCAGCTGGTGCAAGTATTACTTCCGGCGGTGCATTCACCTGGATGCCCGCTGAAGTGCAAGGTCCCGCCGATCACACCTTTGATGTTTGCGTCTCGGATAGTACGGTTTCGGATTGCGAGACCATCACTGTTACGGTCAATGAGGCGAACGTTTCACCAACCCTAGGGTTGATTGGAAACAAGTCAGTCAATGAATTGGTCGAGCTGGCTTTCACTGCTACCGCAGTCGATACCGACCTGCCTGCCAACACTCTGAGCTACTCACTGGCGAACAATCCGCCAGCTGGTGCAAGTATTACTACCGGCGGTGCGTTCACCTGGACGCCAACCGAAGCGCAAGGTCCTGCCGATTACACCTTTGATGTCTGCGTTTCAGATGGTACGGTTTCGGATTGCGAAACCATCACTGTCACGGTCAATGAGGCGAACGCCGCTCCTGTAATTGATGCCATTGGGAACAAATTGATTATTGAGTTGACGGAATTGGCTTTCACCGCAACTGCTGTGGATACCGACCTGCCCGCCAACACCCTGACCTACTCACTGGCGAATAATCCGCCAACGGGTGCAAGTATCACTACTGGCGGCGCATTCACATGGACGCCCACCGATGTGCAGGGACCGAACAGCTATACCTTTGATGTCTGCGTCTCGGATGGAGGTGTCTCTGATTGTGAGAGCATTACAGTAACGGTCAATGAAACCAATCAACCACCCGTGATCGAAGGAGGCGCTGCCACGAAAAATGTGACCATGTCTGAGGATGGCAGCCCGACTCCATTCAACCTGACCTTGAATGCTGTGGACACAGATCTGCCCGCCAACACCCTGACCTGGAGCATTCTCACACCTGCATCTCATGGTACTGCTTCCGCCTCCGGTACGGGCACATCCAAGGCTATCGGATACACCCCAGCCTTCAACTACAATGGCACCGATAGCTTTGTTGTGCAAGTCTCCGACGGTTTGGCCACAGACACCATCATCGTCAATGTGACCATCAACGCGGTCAACAACCCGCCGACCGATATCAGCCTCGGCAATGCCAGCATCAACGAGAACCAGGCCGCGGCGAGTCTGATCGGTTCCTTCTCCACTGCCGACATTGATGCGGGCGATACCTTCACCTACAGTCTCTGCGGCGGCACGGATGATGCTTCATTCCAGATCAGCGGAAACCAGTTGCTCTCTGCCGTTGTCTTCGATTACGAAACGAAGACCAGCTACAGCATCTGCATCCGCTCAACGGATAGCAGCGCCCAGAGTACTACGAAGGCTTTCACCATCACTATCAACGATGCCATCGATACTGCTACCTTCTCCGATGTGCCGACTTCTCATTGGGCCTGGCAGTTCATCGAGTCGATCTATGCAGCGGGCATCACTGGAGGTTGTGGGTCATCTCCATTGATCTACTGCCCCGATGCCCCGATCACCCGTGCCCAAATGGCGGTCTTCCTGTTGAAAGGCATTAACGGCGCAAGCTATGCACCGCCCGCAGTGGGGGGCAGCACCGGCTTTATGGATGTGCCCACGGATCACTGGGCGGCTGCCTGGATCAAGCAACTGGCTGCACAGGGCATCACCGGCGGCTGCGGTAATGGCAACTACTGCCCGGAAGAACCTGTGACGCGCGAGCAAATGGCGGTCTTCCTGCTCAAGGCTAAACATGGGTTCGGGTACCTGCCACCATCTGTTGGCTCCAGCACCGGCTTCACGGATGTGGCAACTGACCATTGGGCTGCTGCGTGGATTGCACAACTTGCCGCCGAAGGCATCACCAGCGGCTGTGGCAATGGCAACTACTGCCCGGCAAACGCCGTCACCCGTGACCAGATGGCTGTCTTCCTGCAGCGCGCCTTCAACCTGCCGCTCCCATAGTTCGATTTATCCCCTCTCTCCAGGGCGGATTGCAGGGAGAGGGAATCTTTTTATCCCCCGCCTTGAACGAAAGTTTAAGGCGGGGTTGTTTTTGTATTCATTATTTGATGCATTGCGAATATGAGATCGTTGTTATCTCTTATAATCTCCCCATGTTTAACCTCAAACGACACTTCCTTCTCGACCCATCCGTTGTCTTTCTAAATCACGGATCTTTCGGCGCGACGCCAAAGCCGGTCTTTCGCGAGTATCAACGTTGGCAGCGTGAGTTGGAGAATCAGCCGGTGGAATTTTTGGGCAGGCGGCATAACGACCTGATGCGCTCCTCGCGCGAGGCGCTTGCAATCTATCTTGGCACAAGCGCCGAGAATCTGATCTATGCCCAGAATGTGACCATTGCCCTGAATATCGTGGCGCGGTCATTGGAGTTGAGTGCGGGGGATGAAGTATTGTCTACGGATCATGAATACGGCGCGCTTGACCGCACCTGGCGCTTCCTTTCCAAGGAGCGCGGCTTCACCTATATCAATCAGCCTGTAGGTCTAACCTCGCACGAAGCCTTCATCGAATCGTTCTGGCAGGGTGTGACTTCAAAGACACGGGTTATTTTTCTCAGCCATATCACTTCGCCGACAGCAACCATCTTTCCGGTTGAAAAAATCATTCAACGCGCACGCGAGCGGGGCATCATAACTATCATCGACGGTGCGCATGTGGCGGGGCAGATTCCCCTGCATCTTGATTTCCTCGGCGCAGATTTCTACGGCGGAAATTTGCATAAATGGCTGTGCGCCCCAAAGGGAGCGGGCTTTTTATACGCCCGGCCTGAGGTGCAACATTTGCTCAAGCCCTTGGTCGTTTCATGGGGCTATGAATCTGAGACGCCGAGCGGTTCCACGTTCATTGACCATCATGAATGGTGGGGCACGCGTGACGTGGCCGCGTTCTTAACCGTCCCGATGGCGATTCGATTTCAACAGGAGCAGGACTGGGCGGAGGTGCGAAGCGCCTGTCACAAATTGGGTGTGGAGACCTGGCATCGAATCCATCAACTGACAGGGATCGCCCCGCTTCATTCTGACCCCGAAACCTGGTTCGGCCAAATGAACGTTTCCCTCCTCCCAGCGGATACTGACATTGCCTTGCTCAAGCGCAGGCTGTACGATGAATTCAAGGTCGAGATTCCGCTGATTGAGTGGAATGAGAGAAAATTAATCCGCCTCTCGGTGCAGGGATATAATTCACGGCGCGATATGGATATCTTGTTGAAGGCATTGGAGGCTTTGCTCGTTCGCGACCGAAAGTTGATATGAAAAAAATCAGTTTGATATTTCTTTTCCTGCTGGCAATGAATGCGCTGACCTCACATGATGCGCTGGCTCGTCCTAAGGTTCAAATTAGCAGCGCCGGGCAGTTGATCGATGCCGTCAACGGACTGCGAATTTCCTATGGATTGCTGCCTCTGCCTTCGCATCCCATCCTGATGCAGTCGGCTCAATCGCAGGCCGATTACATGGCCGCCACCGGTCAGGTGACCCACTCCCGCCCCGGTGGCGGCACCTATACCCAACAGTTGATCTCACTCGGCTTTCCGCTGGCGGGGGATCTTTCTTTGGGCGGTATGCGCGCCGAGAATATCCTTACCAGCAATGGCCCGATGGTTTGGAGCGGCGTCCCTGCCGCATGGCAGGATGACCAGCATATGAACACCATGCTCTCGCAGAATTACACTCATATTGGCGCGGGTGTTTCGCAATCTGGCGATAGTTATTTTTACGCGGTGGATACTGCCGCCGCAACCGGAAGCGGCCAACAGCAGGAAAGCGCCGCTTCGATATTGACAAGTGTCCCCGCAGGCGCAAGCGAAGCGGGTGGCGTGAGTCAATACATGGTGCCAGTGGCCATCAGCACGGCGCGACCGGATGGCAGTGTGTATCACAAGGTGCAATATGGCCAATCCTTATGGAGCATCGCCATCGCCTATGGCACGACCATCAAGAATATCCAGGCCCTGAACAACCTCGGCGAAGACCTGATCGTATATCAAGGGCAGGAGCTTCTCGTCCAAACAAGCGCGACCCAGGCCGCAACCCTGCCGCCTGAAACCACGCCCACGCTGGAGTTCACGGCCACTCTCGAACCAACTGTGACGGTTTCCATCCTGCCCACGCTTACAGCGCGGGCCGTCACTCAAACGCCACAAGTCGCGGCAGAAGTGCCTGAATCTTCCTCGTCCTCTCCTTCGCGGGTTTGGGTGGTGGTTCTGATCCTCGCCGCTTTCGTGGGGGCAGGAATGGCCGTCTGGTTGATCCGCGACCCGAGCAGTTAACCTGTGCTTCATTACTTACACACATCTAAAAGTAAAATTTTTTCCTCATAGCCTGTCTATCAATTGGCAAAAGAAAGGTCATCGTAGTAAATGGAAATCACACTGGCATTGGGAGGCGGAGGCGCCAAGGGTAATGCGCACATCGGCGTGCTTCGCCGCCTTGAAAAAGAAGGCTATAAAATATCGGCCATCGCAGGCACCAGTTTTGGCGGCCTTGTGGCAGCCTTGTATGCGGTCGGATATTCACCGACGGAAATTCAAACATCTTTCGAAGCCATCGACCAAAAGACGCTCTACAATCGTGCCCCCCAGGATGGCCCGTCGCTAATGGGCATGGGTGGTGTCCGTCAACTGCTCGATAAATTTCTGGGAGAGAAGACCTTCAACGACACCCGCATTCCCTGTGCCGTCACCGCGGTGGATATCAACTCCGGCAGGGAGGTGATTCTTTCTGATGGGCTCATAAGAGAAGCCGTGTTGGCCACGATTGCCCTGCCCGGCATTTTCCCGGTTCAACGCATAAACGGCTGGGATCTGGTGGACGGCGGCGTTCTCAACCCCGTCCCGGTTACGGTGGCGCGCAGTTTGAACCCCGGCCTGCCCGTCGTCGCTGTGGTCCTGAATGACCCCATGGACAAGCCTGTTCGCGGGTATAACCTTCCCATTCCGAGTATTGTTCCGCGCCAGATCGCTGAACGCCTCTCACGGATTTCGCTTGCGCAATCCATGGATATTTTCCTTCGCTCGGTGGATGTCTCCAGCCGGGCGGTATCGTATTTACGCCTGCAAATGGACAAGCCTGAGGTCATCGTCCGCCCCGAGGTACATCATATCGAACTGCTCGACCGGGTGGTTGTTGAAGATGTGGCGCAATTGGGGGAGGATGCATTGGAGAAGGTTTTGCCTCAACTCAAACGGGAGACAGCCTGGTTTGCCCGCCTGGGTCGGACCTTTGCCGGAGTAACACGATGAGTCGTGACCTGCGAAAATATGCAAGGCAAACGAATGTCCGCATTGCTGTTGGCGCTACACTCCTGTTATTTATTGTTGGCCTGGGACTCATCTGGGCCATCTACGGTTTTGGCGCGGCAATCAGCGGGATGCTTTGCATCCTGGCCGCCTTTGTTCCGATTGGATTGATTTTTATCGCCCTCTATGGGCTGGATTGGATCGTAAAACGTGCAAACCCAGATGAAGACCGAAATCGTTGAATTCAAAGGTTGGACCTTGCGCGTCCGGCCGTCTACGGAAGAAAATCCGCGCCTATTGGTGATGATCCACGGCTGGACCGGTGACGAAAACTCGATGTGGGTCTTCGCGCGCCGCTTCCCAGCGGATATGTGGATGATTGCTCCGCGCGCGCCGCATCATGCCGACCCGCAGGGCTTTTCCTGGCGCCCGCCTCAACCTCTGACCTTTGGCCGGCCCAGCCTCGAAATGCTTTTGCCCTCCGCTGAGGCGTTGATCCGCCTTATCGACGAGTACGCAGCTTCCGTTAAGATCGAGGCGAAACAGTTCGATGTGATCGGTTTCAGTCAGGGTGGGGCAATGGTCAATGTGTTGGGCATGCTCTTCCCCGAACGTGTTCACAAAATGGGTGTGTTGGCGGGGTTCGTTCCAGCCGGGTTGGATGCCTACATCGAGAAGAGATCTCTTGAAGGCAAGCAAGTCTTCGTGGCGCACGGCACATTGGATGAACTGGTTCCGATTGACCGCGCCCGCGCTTCGATGCAGTTGATGGAACAGGCCGGTGCATCCATTACGTATTGTGAAGATGAGGTTGGTCACAAGCTTAGTTCCAACTGTCTGCGCGCCCTGGAAGAATACCTTACAAATTAATATTCTTCTCACCGCGCCGTTGACGCTGATTTTATTTGCAGGTATGCTTATCGGAGTAATTTCTTTACTTAGGTGATTCATGAAACGACAAATTTCCCGTCGCGATTTTCTAAAACTGGCTGGTGTTGGGTTGGGCGCCATGGCGTTCAATCCTTTCAGCTCGAAGGAACGTGATTTCCTTCTTGAATATTACGCCACCCCAAAACGCCTGCCGCAATTTCCGGCGAGCGCCATCATTGGGCGCGTCACCGACCCAGACGTGGACATCCGCAGCAAGCCGACCAACGATCCCAACCTCACCACCTCGCTTGGCAAGCTCGGCGCGGATTCGCTTGTAGAATGGAATCGTGAAGTGCTTGGCAACGTCATCGGCGGCTTGACCAACCAGCGTTATATCGAAACCCCGCAGGGATATGTGTATGCTTCCATTGTCCAGCCCACGCGCAACCTGCCCAATACGCCCGTTACCGAACTGCCCAACGGGCAGGGCTTCTGGGCGGAAGTGACCGTTCCATATATTGAGCTGGCTCATGAAGGCGTTGTGGCCTCTCCCTGGATGCAGGATCACATTACTTATAACTTCCCGCCGCGTTTGTATTACGGCCAGGTCGTTTGGATCGACCAGGTCCGCACAAACAACGGCTTCCCCGAATATCGCTGGAATGAGGACGCCTATGGTCACGGCTATGGCTACGGCGCTTATGGAGAATTTTTCTGGGCCGACGGCGCAGGCTTGAAGGTTCTCACCGATGTCGATGTGGCTCCCATCAACCCGGATATCGACCCCAACGAAAAGACCATCTCGGTTGACCTGGACTATCAGACCCTTTCTTGCATGGAAGGCGCGCGCGAGGTGTATTTCTGCCGCATCTCCAGCGGCAAGAAATATGACCCCGTCACTGGCATTGTCACCGATGCCTACGCTACCCCGGCGGGAACTTTGTTCACTCATTGGAAGATCATCTCCAAGAACATGACCGCAGGTACCACTGGTGCAGGATATTCCACACCGGCGGTGCCGTGGTGTACCTTCATCAGCGGTGAAGGCATTGCCATTCATGGTGCATTCTGGCACAACGCCTTCGGTGAACGCCGTTCCCACGGTTGTATCAATGTTTCACCCGAAGATTCCAAATGGATCTTCCGCTGGACAACCCCCGCTGTTTCCCTGGTTCAGGGTGAAGACCGCAAGTCCCTGCCCGATCACGGCACTATCGTGAATTCAAGCGAGACAGTGTTCTTGTAAGAAGATACCGCACACTTGCCCTCCCGAAGGACATCGGGACGATGTGGATGCAAGCGCCAGGAAGTTTACTTTGCGTTTGTGCATTATAAAAACAAGAGCATGGCAAGATGAATCTTGCCGTACAGAAAAAAATAGAGAGTACCCATGGAATTTACCCAGATATCAGTTTGGCTTGCATTTTTGGCAGGGCTGGCTTCCTTTCTTTCGCCTTGCGTGTTTTCATTGGTCCCGGCTTACGTCGGTTACCTGGGTGGGCGCGCGGCGGGGGCAGGCGAGCAACCCAATCGCTGGCTGACCTTCTCGCATGGTCTGGCCTTCGTGCTGGGATTCAGTTTTGTCTTTGTCGCACTTGGCGTGGCCGCCTCCTTTGCGGGCGGATTGTTATATGACCTGCGTTATTGGCTGGCGAAGATCGGCGGCATTGTGGTCATCATCTTCGGCCTGCACATGATCGGCGTCTTCCACATTCCATTTTTGGCGTACGACACGCGCGTTCAGCAGGCTCCCGACCCCAAAATGGGATATCTCTCTTCAGCTCTGATGGGTGTTTTCTTCTCGGCAGGATGGTCGCCCTGCGTGGGCCCCGTTCTCGGCGCGATATTGACCCTCGCCATCAATGGCGGTTCCGTCTCGCAGGGAGCCACGCTTCTTTCCTTCTATTCGGCGGGCCTGGCCATCCCATTCCTTCTCGCCGCTTTGGGCATTGGCTGGGTCACCACCATTTTGCGAAAATACAACAAGACCATGCGTTATGTTGAGATCGCAATGGGTGTGGTGCTGATCATTGTCGGCCTTTTGCTTTTTTCCGGCACCTTCGAACTTATTGCCCAGCGCAGTCAGTTTTTCTGGATAGACTTCGGGCTTTAGTCCCTCGTATGAATCTTCATTGTCCCGCAAGGTTCGTGGACGTTCAAAGAACCTGCGGGATTTTTATTTTGAGAATGCAAGGGAAAGACCATCATGTTGAACATCACCCTTTACACAAAAAAAGACAGCCAGCCCTGTGAACAGATCAAGGCCGACTTGCAGGAACTTCAATCTCAATTCCCGCATCGTATTGTGGAAGTGGACATTGAATCCGATGTCGCTCTGCTTTCCAAGTTCGGCCAGATCGTGCCCGTGCTGGAGGTGGGGCCCTATACCTTACGCGGACCCGTGACCCGCCAGAAATTGCAAATGACCCTCGGAGCGGCATCCGACCGCAAAAATCAACTCGAAAAACTCGATGACCCCGTCTACAAGATGCGCATTGAGAAAGGAAAAAAAGTGACCACCGGAGACCGCGTTTCTTTTTGGATCGCCAGGCGTTACCTGTTGATCCTCAATTTGTTCATGTTGTTCTATGTCGGCCTGCCCTTTCTCGCGCCGACCCTCATGAAAGTCGGTGCGGAATTTCCCGCACAGATTCTGTATCGCATGTATAAACCCCTTTGCCATCAATTTGGCTTTCGTTCCTTTTTTCTCTATGGAGAACAGCCTTATTATCCGCTGGCTGAGGCAGGCTTGAGCGGGGTGAAGACCTTCGAAGAAGTAACGGGCATTGCCAACCTGGACGACCCCTACAACATCTCCCGTTTTGAAGCTCGCAATTTTATCGGCGATGAAACTGTCGGCTTCAAGGTGGCGCTGTGCGAACGCGATGTAGCCATTTACATCGCCATCCTGCTCTTCGGCATCGTCTTTGGTCTGACGGGCCGCCGCTTGAAATCTCTGCATTGGATGCTATGGCTTTTGATCGGCATCGCGCCTATCGGTCTGGATGGTTTCTCGCAGTTGTTCAGCCAGTTCAACTGGGAATGGCTGGCCTCTCTTGTTCCGTATCGTGAAAGTACCCCCTTTCTGCGTGCATTCACCGGCGCGCTCTTTGGTCTGGCTACGGCATGGTTTGCCTACCCCAACATCGAAGAATCCATGAACGAGACTCGCCAGTATTACATCAAAAAATTTGCAGTGAGTCAGGCTTCAGAATAATGCCCTTTCAACAGCACAACGGACTGCGTTATTACCAGTTCGACATTTTTTCAAAGAACATTGTCAATGCGGTCTTCACCCGTCACGGAGGAGTCAGCCCGGAGCCGTGGAGTTCCTTCAACTTGAGCATATCCGTGGGCGATGACCCGGCTCGGGTGGCAGAGAATCGAGTCCACGCCTTCGAAACGCTTCGACGTGATCCCGCCTCCATCCACGACGTGTGGCTGGTCCACGGAACAGACGTTGTCTACGCTGAGACTCCCCGTCCGCTCGACCAGCCCGCTCAAAAAGCGGACATTCTTTTCACCGATAATCCGCAAGTTTCGCTCTTTATGCGTTTCGCCGATTGCGTACCGTTATTGTTCCACGACCCAAAGAAACAGGTCATTGGCATCGCCCATGCCGGTTGGATGGGAACCGTAAAGGGCGTGGCGGAAGTTTCCATCCAAGCGATGCAGATGCGTTATGGCTCGAACCCCGCCGATATTGTGGCGGGCATCGGCCCATCCATCAGCGCGGATCATTATGAAGTGGGGCAGGAGGTCGCTGCGCAGTTTCGCGAAAAATATGGGAAGGATTCCGAGCGTGTCCTTCAGGTTCGAGAGGATCGTATTTATCTCGACTTATGGACAGCGAATGCCATGCAGTTGCAGTCGATGGGCGTGGAGCAGATCCAGGTCTCTGGCTTGTGTACGGCCTGTCACCTCGAAGATTGGTTCTCGCATCGGGCCGAAAAAGGCAGGACGGGTCGCTTTGGGGCGTTGTTGGCCTTAGCGTAGGAAAGGCTTGGGTTGGCTGGGCAGGTTCCAGGTCCGCTTTGAGGCGTGGTTCGGTTAAAATAAAAATATGAGTGAATTGGTCAATTCGATTCGGGAACGGTATTTGGGGACGCTGGATAAAATCGCGACAGCAGCCAAAAAGGCAGGGCGCGCTCCGGAGGCGGTGCGGCTGGTGGTGGTCACCAAGGCTCAACCTGTGGAGGTGGCAAGGGCGGCGATAGAGGCGGGAGCGGGCATCCTGGGAGAGAATTATGCCGAGGAAGGTGTTACGAAAATTCAATCCTTGCGTGATTTTTCTGCGGTAGAATGGCACATGATCGGTCATGTGCAGAGTCGAAAGGCCCAGCTTGTGGCGGAGAACTTTAACTTTATGCATTCGTTGGACAGCCTGAAGCTTGCCAAACGACTCGACCGTTTTTGCGGGGATGCGGGGCGCACGCTGCCGGTTTTGCTGGAATTCAATGTGGGTGGGGAGGAAAGCAAAAGCGGCTGGGAGGCTTCGGATGAGGCCCGCTGGCCGGAAGTGCTTGGCGAGTTTGCGGAGGTGCTTGCGCTTCCAAATTTGCGGGTGCGCGGCTTGATGTCCATGCCGCCGCTGGGGGAGACGGCTGAATTTTCACGGCCGTACTTCCAAAAGGTGAGGAAGCTGCGCGACTTCCTTTTGGAGCAGTTTCCGCAGGCGAATCTTTCAGAGCTTTCAATCGGTACAAGTTCCGATTTTGAAGTAGCTGTGGAGGAAGGTGCAACGTTTGTGCGCGTTGGGACGGCGATCGTGGGTCCCAGAACTTATGCTACGGAGGTTTGATGGACGTGGATTTTTTGGTGTTATTCATTCGAGTGGTGTCACAGACGTTTATCTGGGTGGTGATTGCAAATTCCCTGCTTTCGTTTGTGCTTTCACCCTATCACCCGGTACGTGAGGCGCTGGAGCGGATCGTGGCGCCCTTTTTGAATCCGATCCGAAACATCATGCCGAATACGGGTATGATCGATTTCAGTCCTTTGGTATTGATCCTGGCTGTTGATGTTCTATCGCGAATTTTGATCACTTTGCTCCTTTCTTAAATAAAAATGAGGTGAAACCATGTCCAGAGAATATGTTCTTCATGATGGAAAACGCGGTTCGGCCCTGGGTGTGCGGGTGACCCCGCGTGCCAGTCGGAATCAGATCGCCGCTGTAATGAACGACGGCACGGTCAAGGTGCATATTGCCTCGACTGCATCTGAGGAGGATATCAACAAGGAATTGATCGCCTACCTGGCCGAAGTGCTGGGCGTGCCGAAAACGCGTGTGGAGATCGTAGCAGGCGAGAACGGCCGCGATAAATTGATCTCGATCCTGGATATGGATGTAGAGACGGCGCATCAACGCATCATTGCGCATATTGATTAGTGGAATCCGCGCTCTTTACGTGACAATAAAAAACTCGTCCCGAATTAATCTTCGCGGGCGAGTTCGATTTTATAGACGTTCTACGGCGTTTCCGGGGACCCGTAAAGCCTTTTGTAGATCACATATATCTCATAGATGTTCCGAATGTAATTGCGTGTTTCCTCGAAGCGAACGCTTTCCAAAAAGAGATCGGGGTCGCCGCCTGAGAGGCTTTGCCATTCCAGCGCATTGCCGGGACCTCCATTGTAGGCGGCCAGCATGGCATATACGTCACCGCTTAGCAAAGTGCGATTTTTTTCCAGGTAGTGCGTCCCAAATAAAACGCTAACATATGGACGGTATAAGTCTTCGTCTGTGTAGTTGATGGGTTTGCCGAGTTCAGAGGCGATCTGTGCCCCAGTGGAAGGGATGACCTGCATCAGCCCACGCGCACCTGCGCTGGAGCGGACGAATCCCTCGAATAAACTTTCCTGGCGGATGACACTGTAAACGAAGAGGGGATCGAAGCCGTTTTCCTGAGCGCTGGGGGTGATCAGGTCTGAATAATACAATCCATAGCGAACGTGGCTGAAATAAGCGGGGGCCATCATGGACTCAGTATGTTCGTCCAGCCCGGCAATGGTCAACACCTGCCGCGCGGAAAAAATCGCCGAGCGGTACAGGCCCAGGTCGGGCAGATAGTTCATCAGCCGGTAACTGCCGACGGCATCCAGGTTTGTTTCCAGTTCGGTGCGCAAATTTTCAAATTCAAGCCGCGCTTCTTCATATAAGCCCACATCCCAATATTCCCGACCGCGAATCACACGCAGGTCCGAAGCGAGAGATCCAAGATTGCTCAGGTCTACTTCGGGGCCAAGAGTGAAGGTCAGGCGAATCCAGGCTTCGGCATCGGCCCGCTCGCGTGCGAGATCGACGTTGTAATTTGCCGTCGTCGCCGGGGCAAAGGGCAGTCGTTCCTGAATCAGGTCGCGGGCGCGCTCGCTGTAATAGCCGCCGGGGTCAAGGTTTTGTCCCTCACGCCAGGCATCCAGAGCCGCGTTGACATCCCCAAGTTTTTGCTGACTTTTGCCGATCCATAACAGGGCACGAGTCTTGTCGGTTTCAATAGTGGAGAGAGCCAGGCTGCGTCGGAATGAATCCAATGCAAATTGTGTGTTCCCGGCACGGTAATCTACAATGCCCATCAGGAAAGAGGCGTAGGCCGATTGTTGTGCCCCGGGATATTCGTTGATCACACGCGACCAGGTTTCGATGGCTTTGTCATATTGTCCATCGCGTTCATAGATTCG
>JAEURI010000027.1 GCA_016789225.1 Anaerolineales bacterium | reverse complement strand
GAGAGACCTACATTTCCTTACAGGCATTCATTTCTCCAAAACCATGCCGGTATTTTGTTTCCAGGCCGGTTTTTTCTTTTATCCGGAATGGCATTACTTCCACTTCAGCAGGGAGATGGTGAAGATGCTGCCTTTTCCTGGTTCGCTTTCCACGTCGAGGGTGCCTCTGTGCTGCTGAATGACCTGGCGGGTGATCGAAAGGCCGATACCGAGGCCGCTGTAAAGGTCATCGCCGCTTTTTTCAATATGGAAGAAACGGTCAAAGATGCGCGGCCGAATCTGCGGATCGATGCCAATGCCGTGATCTTCCACGCTGACGCTTACATGAGTTCCCATATCCGCAAAGCGGACTTCCACCTGGCCGTTCGGAGGGCTGAACTTAACAGCGTTATCCAGGATGCCGGTGATCGCCCGTTCAAGGGACGATTCGTCACCTTGTATTGGCGGCACGAACATGTTGCCGCGTACCTTGATGGATACTCTGCGCGCTTTCGCTTTTTCTTCGTATTTTTTTACGATGCCATTGACAAGCGAGACCAGGTTTACGGCTTGAAAGTCTGGCAGAACGAGCTCCTGTTCTTGTAAAAATAGCAGGTCGTTCGTGAGATTAACGATCTGGTCCACATTTCGGCTGATGGTTTCGATGGTCGCCTGAAGTTGTTCGCCGGAGAGATTGCCCCGTTTGAGGGTATGTAGATAACCACTTGCCACCATGAGAGGAGTTCTTAATTCGTGCGCGATATTTGTCAGGAATTCGCGGCGGGCGAGGTCCTGTTCTGAAAGTTTCTGATAGGCATCCGCCAGTTCGCGCGCGCGCAGACGTAGGTCTTCGATGGCAAGCTGATCGTTCTGCCTTAACCGGTTGCTGATCTCTGCGACCATGGCCATGGATACGCTGGGACTGTGTTTGAGAACTTTGTCGAAACCTTCCTTGTTTAATTCAAGCACTACAGTTGGGGTGAGTGATTTTACGGTGGCGGCTCGCGGCGCATTGTGGATAAGCGCCATTTCTCCAAAGAAGTCCCCGGCATTCAGAGTTTTAAGCAGGCGTTTTTCGGTATTGTTGATCAGTTTTGTTACTTCAAAACTCCCCTCAAGGATCATGTAAAAAGTGTGCTCAATGGCATCTTCCCTGCAGAGAACAGTATCAGCAGGGTAGGATTTGATCTGGCTATTGATGATAATTCCCTGCACTTCATCTGGCCGGATGCCGGGAAATGCTCGGGGAATGATCTTGGCGGGCGTACGGATGGTTGTCATGGATTACCTATAAATAAATTTTAGCATGCATAAAACATATGACGTTCACCCATTTGGACTATAGCCCCTTGTGCTTTCGATCATTAACCTGTTCCTGAATATCGTCTGGGGTTAGTTTGAATTCCTTTTCCCTTTCCCGGATGGATTTTGCGGCATGGTCGAACCAATCCGTAATCCAATCTTGCTTGAGGGGTTTCTCTGCTTTGAGATAACGAATGAAGCCTAAGATATCAATAAGGCGCATCTCGTCCAGGGTTGAAATTTCGTCCATGATCATTTGTTCCAGGTCATTCATGGCTTAACTCCTGACGATATTATAAAGTCGATTTCTGTTCAGCCCCTTACAATCTGATGACAGCGGTTGATGTTTATATCCCTTGTTTAAGGGATGACCGTCGGATAGGCGGAAATATCGAAATCGGCACCAAGGTTGAGGTTTTCGGCTTTGATCCAGCAAAGTGAACCGTAATATGGATTACGAATGACATACCAGCCGGCCACATGAGCGCTGCCGATGAATTCCACCTCTTTGGTGTCTGTAATATTGCTGACGAGTCCGTAATTCTCGCCTGGGCCCTTGAAACAAGGAGCATCTCCAGACACAACTGGAATACTGGTGACAGCGGGGGTGGGCTCGACGGTCGGGGTGTCGGTAAAGACGGGAGGAGGAGTGGCTGTTGGGGGAAGGGGTGTTGCGGTGTTTGCAGCCGCGGTTTGAGTCAGCATACTGGATGCCAACTGTGCCGCCACTGTTCCGATTGCGTCCACGGTTGGGGTAACTTCAACCTGGGGAGCGCATGCTGCCAGGATGAGCATTGCAGTCAGGGCCTTGGGAATGATACTCCAATGTTTTCGTTGCATGCTATCTCCATACATAAGCTCGGGTTAGACTTCAAATATTTTGTGACAATGCAATTATAAAGCATGCTGATTTTTAAAGAACAACAGCGATCGGTGTAGGTCGCTGTTGTATGGCTGAGATGGCTGAATGATATTTTAATTGTTGATTGCACCCTGGTTGATCCAGTTAATGATTCTCTGTAAATCTTCGGGTGTAACTTTAGGGCCGCGATCTGGCATTTTTCCTTTTGTAATGAGTTCAACCAGCAGGCTTCCGTCCGCATTGCCAGGTGCTACTACAGGGCCGTTGAATGAACCTGCCATAAGATTATCGTATGTCATCATATTCAAGCCTTCTCTTACCCTTTCCCGACCATGGCATTCCACGCAATGTGTATTGAATATTGGCATGATCTCATTCGTAAAACTGACGGCCTGGGCACTTGTTGCAGTTGTATCTGTGGGTTTGACTTCAGCTGTTGGTAGGGCGGTTTCTGTAGGTACAGAGGTGGGCACATCCGTTGGAGTGGAGGGCTGTTCCGGCTGGGTTGGAGCCTGGGTGGGTAGAACAGGCTCAGGCGTAGGTTGAGGCGCATTTCCTGAACATGCAGATAGCATGACAAGGATAAAAAGTGTAGTTGCTAGTAAAGTTTTGATATTCATGGTTTCCTCTTGGGTTATTATGTAGAGGTAAAATTTAATGGGAATTGATGAAATGTGGATGAAGAAATTGTGTTGATTCTTACGAAGCCATTCGGTATGTGCGATTTTTCGCAAGTATAGGAAGTCTGTGCAAGGTAAGGTATAATCTATCCGCCTCGTGAGAGGCGTAATTTCACACCAAGGCTGAGTATGACTGGCGCATTTACACTTCCTACCGAATACTGGCTGTCTGTCCAGGTTACCCCACAAGACGTAGAAAATTTACACACAATCCTTTTTGAACGTGAAACGCCGTTAACAACGCGCGATCTCGTTTCTGAGTTTATTGATGCACGCCTGCGTGCTGAACGCCTCGTCGCTGAGAACAAACAAAAGGCGGCTGGTAAACGATTCATACCGAAAGATTCCTATGCTGTTGGTGAGCAACTTGTATTTCCAGCTCTTGGTTGGGCTCACGGTAAGGTGACCGCTGTTCGTGCTGGCGTTAATCCTGCCGTAGATGAGTTTGATGTCATCACGGTTTCATTTGAAGACCAGACAGAGCGAATGTTTGCAGCGCGGTTGGCTTCACATTTTCTCAATGATGAAACTCTGGTTATGCAGGAGAGTGAGGAAGTTAGTTCTGCGGCGATCTTGAATGAGCATGGGGCCGCTCTCGAAAAGAAACTTGAGGAAGCATTTGTTGTCGATGAGGGGTTGGTCAAAATTGCCGGACGTTGGTTCCCGCGCGCTCTTTTGATCGATATCAACGAAGGTCAATTGAATCTTGCTGAAGCAGTTTTGGATATGGCGGGCGGCGAACCGTTGCCGGTTGAAGCGTTGTTGAAGGATGTTGAACTGTCGGGTGGGACCAACCCAAAGTTGGCAGAATTTTCCCTGAACTATGCCCTGCAGGATGATGAACGTTTCGATGAGGTCGGCCCTGCCGGACAAGTGCTTTGGTGCCTGCGTCGCCTTGAGCCTGATTTTGTGCGGGAGGTTCCTGCACCGTTGAATTATTCTGAGCTGCCGTATGACCGCAATGTTCTGAGCCCGGAGATGCGGGCACTGGAAGCTCAGCTGGATGATGAACTTTCCCCTCTGGAAGGCGCTGACTCGCGCGACGATGTTTCATCGGTGACGATCACCTTGATCTACCCGCATTTGCGAGCCGGAACGTTGCCCGTTTCGCCGCGGACTCGCAAGTTGTTCCCGACGGCTTATGAATCTCCACGTGTCCGTTTTACGCTTGTGGACGGAAAGACCAAGCAGCGCATCCCGGCCTGGGTGGTGCTCGAACATGGTTATGTGTTCGGTCTGCGTGAATGGTATAAAGCTCATCAATTGATTCCCGGCTCTCTGGTGCAGGTTCGAAGAGGCGAAAAGCCCGGTGAAGTGATCGTGGAGGCAAAAAGCCAGCGCTCCTCAAAAGATTGGGTGCGCACAGTGATGGTAGGCTCGGATGGCGGCTTTGTGTTTGCCATGCTCAAGCAAAATATTACAGCGGAATTCAATGACCGTATGGTGATCCATGTGCCGGATTTCAAGGCGCTTGACCCTGTATGGGAGAAAAGACGTTCGTTTGAAGATCTATTATTAATTGTGATGAAAGAACTTTCAAAATCAAACCCTCAAGGCCATGTTCATGCCCAGGAATTGTACGCAGCTTTAAACCTGGTACGGCGTGTACCTCCTGCGCCCATTTTTGCCATGCTCGCCTCCAGCCCCGCCTTTACTCACGTGGGCGATCTGCATTTCCGCCTCAACGAGGAGTAGAACTGATATGAGCCTGCTCAAACCCAACGCTAAAACACCCTTTCATATCGATTTTGACTGGTGGATGCAAAACGAACGCGACTGGCATATATTCCTCCGTTCCCTGCTGTGTGCTGAACATCAAGAGGTCTTTAATAACACCGAAGAAGATGGCATGATCGATTGGATCGACCCTACTACTGCCGAAGTCAAACCGGTGGACGGAATCCAACATGCCCTGATGAGTCATTGCGCACAGCTGCCTGATTTTGTCGGCGAGCGTACTGCCGTCGTAGAAGCCGTCTTCCGTCTGTTTTTGGCAAATGGAAACATCCCCATGTCTGCTGATGATCTTGGCAAAAGGCTGGGCAGGCCCGCTGAGACGATCCTGAGGACCATAGCAGGCCCTCGTGTCTATCGAGGATTAAGACCGGTGGTTTCTCAACCTGTCGCGCCCAGGGTGGAGTAAAATTAAGTAGCCAGCCCTCGTAGCTCAATGGACAGAGCGTCTGCCTTCTAAGCAGCAGGTTGCAGGTTCGATTCCTGCCGGGGGCACTCAATAAAATGACCAGGTCGAAGGAGCCATCCCATGCCTACCGTGATCCGAAAAACTCGAGAAACGCTCATGGAGGTCCGTCGTGACATTCTTCATGCCGTAAGTTGGCAGGTCCAATCCAGTGTCTGGAGCCCTCCCACAGACATGTTTGAAACTGGGGAGGCTTATATCGTACAAATGGAAATAGCGGGGATGAGGGAAGAGGATTTCGAAGTCTCCCTTCAGAACGACACACTATACATTACGGGGGCACGCCTCGATTCTTCCGAGCGGCGTGCATTTTATCAAATGGAAATACGTTTCGGAAAGTTCGCGTCCTCCGTGAGTCTGCCCGGCCCTGTGGATGTAGACAAGGCCCAGGCGAAATACGCAGACGGCTTTCTGACCGTTATCTTACCCAAGACGACTCCCACAAATATCAAGGTTGAATAGATCAATGCCTGCACAACGATGGCACTCAGGTTTTCAAAACTATCTTCAAATGATGGGCGAGAATGACGACGAATTTTCGAATAGTTACCTCGCTTCATTCCTTTCCCAATTCCAGAAAAAGGAAGACGCTTCAAACGACCCGCAAGCTGGTTCTGGCAGCGACGGACAGAAACTCCCCGATACCCTTCCCATCCTTCCTTTGCGGGGCGTGGTTGTTTATCCGAACACTGCCGTCCCATTAACAGTCGGCCAGCCGCGCTCCATCAAACTGGTGGATGATGTGGTTGGCGGTGATAAATTGGTGGGCCTTGTTGCTGCGCTCAACCCGGAACAGGAAACACCTGGCCCGAACGAATTGTATCGGGTGGGTACGGTCGCCACTGTGCATCGCCTCCTGCGCGCTCCGGATGGGACCGTCCGTCTTCTGGTGCAGGGAATCGAACGTTTCAAACTAGGTGAGTTTGTCGGGGAGGAGCCATATCTTCGGGCGCGCATCGAGCGGGCACCTGAAATCGAAGAAAAGAACATCGAGACCGATGCCCTTGCCCGCAATGCACGCGAACAATTCCAGCAGATCACGCAACTGATTCCTTCCTTCCCCGAGGAACTTGCTAACTCGATCCTTTCCCTGGAAAATCCCCTGCAAACCGCTTATACCATTGCCAACTTCCAGCGTATGGAATTAAAAGATGCGCAGGAAATTTTGGAGATCGATTCGGTTTATGCAAAACTGAAAAAGCTGATCGGCCTGCTGGTCCGGGAAGCCGAGGTCTTGCAGATCGGGCAAAAGATTCAGAATGAAGCCCGTGGCGAGATCGAAAAGGTTCAACGCGATTACTATCTGCGCGAACAGATGAAAGCCATCCAGCGGGAACTTGGCGAAAAGGATGAACAATCGGAGGAAGTTGAAGAGTTTCGCAAAAAGATCGAAGATGCGAAACTGCCCGAGGAAGCGGAGAAACAGGCCAAACGTGAGTTGGATCGCCTCTCCCGTCTGCCCACTGCCGCGGCAGAGTATGGGGTCATTCGTACCTATCTCGATACGCTGGTGTCGCTTCCCTGGTCCACTTCCACGGAGGACAATCTCGATATTGCGCATGCCCGTCAGGTCTTGAATCAAGACCATTTCGGGCTTGAGGATGTGAAGGACCGAATTCTTGAATTTCTTGCCATCCGAAAATTGCGCCTGGACCGCAAGGACGAAAAGAAGGAAGAATCAAGTGACCACATTCGACGGGAACGCGAAGGTGTTATCCTGTGTTTCGTCGGCCCGCCGGGTGTTGGTAAAACTTCCCTTGGACAGTCGATCGCACGTGCAATGGGACGCAAGTTCATTCGCGCTTCCCTGGGCGGGATTCGGGACGAAGCCGAGATCCGCGGCCATCGCCGCACGTATATTGGTGCGATGCCGGGCCGCATCTTGCAATCCTTGCGTCGTATCGGCTCCAAAAACCCGGTGTTTATGTTAGATGAAGTGGATAAGCTCACCAACGATTTTCACGGTGATCCTGCTTCGGCGTTGCTGGAAGTGCTCGACCCTGAGCAGAACGGCGAATTCCGCGATAACTATCTCGAAGTGGCATACGATCTTTCACAGGTGTTCTTTATTGCAACAGCAAACATGCTGGAATACATTCCCGGACCGCTGCGTGACCGCATGGAGATGATCTATCTTTCGGGCTACACTGAAAACGAAAAGACAGCCATCGCACGGGGATATTTAATCCCGCGCCAGATACGTGAAAACAGCCTTCGGCCCAAGGAAGTCACCTTTACTGATGAGGCTTTGAGGATGATCGTCCGACAGTATACGCGTGAGGCGGGTGTGCGTAATTTGGAACGCAAGATCGGGGCCGTGTGCCGAAAAGTCGGTACGCGTATTGCGGAAGGGAAAGCAAAGAAATATCGTATCACGCCCAAACTCGTCGAAGAGTTTCTCGATCATCCCACCTTCCAAGGGCCTGAAGAACTTAACAAGCGCACATCCATTCCCGGCGTGATTCCCGGCCTGGCCTGGACATCCTTCGGTGGTGACATTCTCCTGATCGAAGCCACTGCCATGCCTGGCGGGCGTGGTTTTCAGATCACCGGCTCGATCGGTAATGTGATGCAGGAGTCGGCGCGTGCAGCATTGTCCTTTGTCCGATCCCGGGCCCATTCGCTTGGAATACCGCACGAATTTTTTGATAAGCATGACATTCACATGCACATTCCTGCTGGTGCCCAACCAAAGGACGGGCCTTCTGCAGGGGTGACCATGGCCACCTCTCTGGTATCGCTTATCTCAGGCCGTAAGATCAACCCTCAGATCGGAATGACTGGCGAGATCACCTTGCGAGGTCAGGTTCTGCCCATTGGAGGCGTCAAGGAAAAAGTACTTGCGGCGCATCGCAGCGGACTGACCACGGTGATCTTGCCCAAACAAAATGAAAATGATCTAGACGATGTCCCCGATGAAATTCGTAAAACTATGAAATTTGTGTTCGCAGAAACTGTGGATGATGTGATCAAAGCCGCGCTCGAAAAGGCCAAAAGCCAAAAGAAACAGACTAGAAAGCCTGAAAAAAAGATAAAACAGAAAAAGGCAGAAAAGAATGTCAAAAACAAAAGTGCTGCTCGCCGAAGATGATTCAACCATGGTCGCCTTGCTGAAAACGCTTCTGAAAATGGAGGGTTTTGAAGTGGTTGCCCTGCATGCCGATGATGATGTGGTCGAGGCGGTGCGCAATGAAAAACCGGACGTGGTCCTGATGGATGTGCATCTTTCCAATCAGAGTGGGCTGGACATCCTCGATCAACTTCGGGGATCGGCGGATGTAAGCAGTGTGCCTGTGGTCATGTCTTCAGGTGCGAGTGTTAAAGAGGAATGTATCCACCGTGGCGCTGACGGCTTCCTTATGAAACCCTACATGCCTGATGACCTGATCAAGTTGTTGAAGCAAACTATTTCTGCATGAGTGGCATTGCAGTATCCCTGCGTGAATTTAACTTCGATGCAGATTATGAGCGTGTCTTGAAATTATGGCAGGGGATCGAGGCCGGAATGACCGTGGGTCGTTCCGATACACCTGAAGAGATCAAAAAGAAAGTAGAACGTGACCCAGACCTTTTCCTTGTTGCCGAACAGGAAAATGACATCCTGGGCACGGTCATTGGAGCCTTCGACGGACGCCGCGGAATGAT
This sequence comes from Anaerolineales bacterium, assembly GCA_016789225.1. Classification (GTDB taxonomy): domain Bacteria; phylum Chloroflexota; class Anaerolineae; order Anaerolineales; family Villigracilaceae; genus Villigracilis. The sequence goes on along the minus strand of JAEURI010000027.1, from coordinate 1,081 downwards.
CTACCATCTGGCTGTCCGCCAGGATATGCGTCAACATGGCCTTGGCGCAAAACTCCTGACCGAAGTCGAGAAACGGCTGCAGGCCAAAGGCTGCCTTAAGTGTTATCTACTGGTGCTGGCCGATAACACCACCGCCATTCAATTTTATGAAGGCCGTGGCTGGCGGGAAAGCAAACATGACCGCATCTTCGCAAAAGAGTTCTAATGACGATTCGATTTGGAATATTAACTCTTTCTGACCGGTCATCCCGAGGCGAACGTGAAGACGCCTCCGGACCTGCTCTCGCCTCCTTTCTCCAAACCGAAAACTGCCCGGTCTTAAAACAATTGATTCTCCCCGACGATGAATCTACCATTCGCAAGACCCTGATCGACTGGGCCGACAGCGGTGAACTGGATGTGATTCTTACCACAGGTGGCACTGGCTTTGCCCCGCGTGATGTAGCTCCTGAAGCTACAAAAGCCATCATCCATCGTGAGACGCCCGGCCTGGCAGAAGTCATGCGCTTTGAAAGCCTCAAAAAAACAAAACATGCCATGCTGTCCAGAGCCGTTGCTGGGATTCGCGGGAAGACCCTGATCGTAAACCTACCTGGCAGCCCCAAAGGCGCTGTGGAAAATTTACAGACCATTTTCCCAGTACTTCCTCATGCAGTCCAGCTACTGCGAGAAGACCCAAACTCTGAAGCATCTCATTAAACAAAAAACAAACCGGACGCATAAGTTTGTGCGCCCGGTTTGTTTAATAATCTCTTACTTCCAAATAAAGGAGAGGTCGCCTAGTTCGACAGGGCTCCAATATGCCGGATTTGGACTGAGCGTTAATCCTGTATCTGTCCAGGAAGCGACTGTATAGGGGCCGCTGGCAATGATTAAACTGCCACTAGTTCCGTATTTTGAGTCCTGCAATGCAAAAGGAGCAAGGATCGCGAAGGCGGGCTGTGCAAGGTATTCAAGCAATTCCGGAACAGGGCGGTTGAGATGAACGATAAAGGTATTCGAGTCCACTTTTTGGACACCGTCTACGGGCGAAACAGCCCGGTTCTCAGCATCCCGTTCACCGTTGAAGCCCAGGAAGATA
>JAEURI010000011.1 GCA_016789225.1 Anaerolineales bacterium | reverse complement strand
CAGGTTCTGCAGGGAGGCGGGATATAATGATTACGTGTGAATAAAGCCAAAGCACGCCGAAGGGCTATTTCACCGTCGTACCCAATGTTGTCATGAGTCAGGAAAAAATCTTTTATTTGATCCCATATGCCGGGTCGCTGGGGATATCCCTGGGGCTGCTTTTTTATGTTTGGACATGGAGGAAGGCGCAGGGTGCAATGGCCTTTTTTTGGTATGCCCTTGGCCAGACCATTTATGTTTGCGGCAATATCCTGGAGATGGTTTCCAGCGACCTAACTAGCAAGCTGTTCTGGGAAAGCTTTCAGGGGGTGGTTTCCTTTCTGCCGGTGATCGCATTCCCGGTGTTTATTATCCAGTACACCGAATATCCATTGAAAAATCACAAACGGTTGTTCGCTTTAAGCCTGATATTTCCCATTTTGTTCTCTGCATTGAACCTGACCGAGGGTTTTCATCATTTGATCTATTGGAACCCAAGCCTTCAGCAGAATGGGCTTTTTTCATCACTGGTGTACGATTATTCGCCCCTGGTCATTACATATACTGTTTATATTTATTTTGTCAGCCTGGTTGGGTATATTGTGCTTGTACGCAAAATGCTCCAGCCGCACAGCCTGTACCGGACACAGACGATGCTGATTCTGGCAGGGCTGATGCTGCCTATCCTCGGTTCCATCCTGTCGCTCTCTGGAATTTTCATTACATCGCAGCGAGATGCCTCGCCCTTCACAGTTGCCGCGGGGAATTTACTGCTTGCGTGGGGGCTGTTTCGTTTTCGCATCTTCAAGGTGACGCCGATCGCCCGCGACAATGTATTCGAAGCGCTGGTCGATCCGGTGGTGATCCTGGATAAGCAGAACAACGTCGTGGATATTAACACCTCGATGCTCAACCTGCTGGATAAGAAGGCCAGCGATGTGATCGGTGAGCCTGCGAAAAAAGTGTTCGATAATTTCCCGATCCCGATCAAAATGTATACGCATGTTTCCTATGCGCGTACAGAGACGGTCTTTGAGATCAACCACAAACAGATCCATTATGAGTTGACCATCTGGCCCTTTTATAATTCAAAAAAGGAAATGACCGGGCGCATTTATATTTCTCACGACATCACTGCCATGAAGGAGTTGGAAAGCGAGTTAAGAAAGCTGAATACCAAGCTGGAGGACCGCGTTCAGGAACGCACCCGGGAGCTGGCAGAGGCGTATGAATCCATGCTGGAAGGTTTCGCGCGCGCGCTGGAGTTAAGGGATAAGGAAACAGAAGGCCACTCACGCCGCGTGACTGAAAACACCTTGAAAATGGCCCAGAAAATGGGATTGAAAGGGGAAATTCTCGAGGATATTCGCAGCGGTGCGATCCTGCATGATATTGGGAAGATCAGCATACCGGATGAGATCTTGCATAAAAAAGGCAGGCTGACGCCCGAGGAAAGAGCCATCATCGAACAGCACCCGGAAACGGCTTATAAGCTTCTTTCGCGCATTCCCTTTTTGAGCAAGTCGCTGGAGATCCCCTACTGTCATCATGAAAAATGGGATGGAACAGGCTATCCACGCAGACTGATGGGAGAGGAAATTCCACTTTCAGCGCGGATCTTCGCGGCCGCGGACGTATGGGATGCGCTCAGTTATGACCGTCCTTATAACAAGGCCTGGCCACGGGAGGAGATCGTTCAATATTTCAAAGAGCAATCGGGGAAACATTTTGACCCCTCCATCATAAAGCTGTTTTTATCCATGGTGGAAAAAGGCGAGATATAATCATCTGAAATATGTATCCAGTTGTTTCAAGCGGTAGCATGAATTCGTGTCGGCAGTTGTCGTTTTATAAATGAGCGCAAAGAGATCAAATGAACCGCGAAGAAATCCTTTACCTGGTTCCCTACTTATTTTCGTTGGCGCTTTCGCTGGGGATCTTCGCATTTACCTGGCAGCACCGGTCCGTACGCGGTGCGAGGATATATTCCTGGTTTGTAGCCGGGCAAACTCTAACTATCATGGGGTTTATCTTCGAGCTCGTCAGCCCCAACCTTCAGACTAAAATTCTATGGGACAAGTTCCAGTGGATCACCGATATATTTCTGGTCATTCTGCCTTTCTTGATCTTCTCAGTACAGTTCTCTGAGCACAAACTGCAACGCCCTGTTCTTGTCTCAAGCTTCTTGGGTGTATTGATATTGGGTTTCAGCGCCCTGCTGATAACAGACGATATACATCATCTGTTGTATCCCAACCCGCACCTGAGTGCAGATACCCCGTTCCCTGAATTGATATATGACTTCACCCCTACAGTTTATGGATTCGTCCTGGTGTACCTGTATGGCGCAAACATATATGGGATCAGCCTTCTTGCCCGGCGCGCTCTTGCGCCTCATAATTCCCATCGCTTCCAATACTGGACACTCGTTGCTGGATTCCTGATCCCTTTGTTTTTCACGATCTTCAGCCTGACCGGCGTCCGCATCACTCCACAACGTGATATTGCCCCGTTTTCGCTGGCGATCGGAAACCTGATCGTGGCTTGGGGGTTGTTCCGCTATAAATTATTCGACCTGGCGCCCATTGCACGTGACCGGGTGCTCGAAAACATGGGCGACTCGGTCATTGTGCTGGATACATCAAACCGTGTGGTCGACCTCAATCAAATCGCGCTTGCCAATATCGGCAGGAAACGCACTGAAGTGATCGGGCGGCAAGCTCAAGAGGCCATCGGCAACTGGTTCGAACTTGCAGATGAGTTCAATGCCGTTCAGGATGGCACGGTTGAGATCCCGGGGAAAGTGCATGGTGAAGACCGTACATATACGCTGAACATTACCTCGATCCATGACCAAAGGAACAAAGTGCTTGGGCGTATATTTCTCATTCACGACATCACCATAAGAAAACAACTGGAGAATGCCTATCGCCAGCTCTCTGAGGAATTGGAACTGCGCGTCCATCAGCGGACCGAGGCGCTGCGTGAAACTACAGAGAGATACCTGGCCCTTTTTGAGCAAAACCACGATGCCATCTTCATCCTTGATTTTGAAGGCAACTACCTGGATGTGAATCAACGCGCCGCTGACCTGCTGGGATATACCCGCGATGAATTTATCGGTCTTTCCATTCAGGATACATCGGCAGAAATAGAGCAAAGCAGGCAAATCCTAAGGCGTCTGCTGGCAGGCGAACACATTCCCCTGTATGAGCGTGTCTTTCGCAAAAAAGATGGAAAGCATATCCAGGTCGAAATCAACATAGAACTCGTGCGCGACCGACATGGCAAACCACAGCACGTTCAAAGTGTGGTGCGTGACATCACAGACCGCAAACGCACCGAAGAAGCGCTCCGCCGCAGTGCCGAGCGGTACCGCACCGTCATCGAGAATCAAACGGAGTTCATCGTCCGCTGGCGGCCGGACGGCATACGCACATTTGTCAATGAGGCCTATTGCAGATATTTTGGGATCACCATCGAGCAGGCGCTTTCCAACAGCTTTGTGCAGTTGGTCGCTGATGAAGACCGGCACACTGTTGCAGAAAAAATGCTGCGGTTGACATCGGGCGTGACGGACACAGAGACAGATATTCACCGGGTCATTAAACCGGACGGCAGCATCGGCTGGCAGGAATGGACAGATCATGCCATCCGCAATGAGCGCGGCGAGATCGTCGAATTTCAATCGGTGGGAAGGGATATTACCGAAAAGATTAGAGCCGAAGAGATGCTGCGCATTCAAGGTGCCGCCCTCGAAGCGGTTGCCAATGCGATCATCATTACCGACCGGGATGGAATCATCCAATGGGCAAACCCGGCCTTTACGACCCTGACCGGCTACACCGCAGAAGAAGTGATCGGCAAGAATCCGCGCGAGCTTGTACGCTCAGGAAAACAGGATCGTGTTTTTTACAAGAACATGTGGGATACGATCCTGGCTGGCGAAATCTGGCGCGGCGAGTTGATCAACCGCCGCAAGGATGGCACACGTTATGTGGAAGAAATGACTCTGACCCCGCTGCGGGACAAGCAAGGCCAGATCGTTCGTTTCATTGCCATCAAACATGATATTTCCGAACGTAAGCGCGCAGAAACCGCCCTAGAAAAAAGTGAGAACAAGCACCGTCTCTTGTTCGAAGCGGCCAATGACAGCATCTTTCTCATGAAAGACGGCATCTTCATCGACTGCAATTCCAAAACGCTTGACATGTTCGCCTGCCAAAGGGAGGAAATCATCGGGAAAAGTCCCATCGACTTTTCGCCTGAAACCCAGCCAGATGGCAAGCGTTCAAGTGATAAAGCTGCTGAAAAGATCAACGCAGCCAGGCAAGGGACACCACAATTTTTCGAATGGGAACACTGCCGGTTGGACAGAACACCCTTCTATGCAGAGGTGAACCTGAGCCTTCTGGAGCTGGAAGATGAAACCCTGCTGCAGGCCATCGTACGGGATATTACCGCGCGAAAAGTCGCAGAGGAATCCCTGATCAATGAATTCAATTTCAACGAACTGCTGATGCGTTTGCTTGCCCGGTTCGCAACCTGCACCTATGACGAGGTGGACGCCAGCATCGACATTGCCTTGGAGGATATTTCCAACTTTTTGGACGGAGACTTTGCACATATTCTCCTGCTTTCAGCAGACCGCACCTCCTGGGAGTCGTATCGACATTGGACATCCCTCGAATTAGACCCGCTAAAAAGACCGCTGCGCAACATTAAAGCAGGTTCCCTGGTCTGGAGTGAAAACAAAATCCGAAATGGAGAGCCTATCAAGATCAATACCCTGGATGACTATCCCCCACTGGCGGAGGCGGAACGCCAATTGGGTAAAGAGGAAGGGATCAAATCCCTGTTGAGCATTCCAATCAGGGGCCGGGACGAATCGATCTTTGGAGTGGTAGACATCGTCTCGTACACCCAACCTGTCAAATGGGCAGACAGTGACGTCACCCATTTAAAATTAATCGGCGATGCGATTGCAAACCTGCTGGAACGAAGGCGCGCTGAAGCAAACCTTGCCGAAGCCTATGACACCACGCTTGAAGGCTGGGCAAAGGCATTGGAACTGCGGGACAAGGAAACAGAGGGGCACTCACGCCGGGTTACAGAAACAACCATCGCCATAGCAAGATCGATGGGAATCCCCGAAGCAGAGGTGGAGCACATCCGACGCGGGGCCATCCTCCACGACATCGGCAAAATGGGAATCCCGGATGACATCCTTAGAAAGAACGGCCCTCTGACCCAGGAAGAAGGCGATATCGTCGAGAAACATCCAACCACAGCCTACGACCTGCTGAAGCCGATCAGCTTTTTGGAGAGGGCCCTCGACATTCCATTCTCGCATCATGAAAAGTGGAATGGCAGCGGGTATCCTCGCGGATTGAAAGGTGCAGAGATCCCTCTGGCTGCGCGCATCTTTGCCATTGCCGATGTATGGGACGCTCTTTCAACGGACCGCCCCTACCGCAATGCCTGGAGCAGGGAAAAAGTGACCGAGTATATTCTCCGCGAATCGGGGAAACACTTCGACCCGCAAGTAGTGGAAGTGTTTTTGGATCTGGCGGAAAAAGGCGAGATATAATCACTGCGCGCAAAGTAAAATAGGCCCACGAAACGCAGGGTGAAAGTATTACGCTGCAACATCATGTTTTGGAGATAGAAAACGAAATGCCCGACCAGATCTATGTAGTAGGACACATCAACCCCGATACAGACTCCATCGCCTCGGCCATGGGGTATGCCTGGTTGCTGCGCGAACGGGACGGAGGCAACACTGTAGCCGCGCGGGCCGGGGCCCTGAATCCGCAAACCTCCTGGGTACTTAAAACCTTGGGTCTTGAAGCGCCCTTCCTTCTGACCGATGCATCGCCGCGCTTCGAATCTGTAATGCAAAGGCTCGACAGCCTGCATCCCGATGCCCAGCTCGGCATGGCATGGACACTGGCAAGCCGCACAGGCGGCCTGGCCCCCATCGTCAATGAAGACGGAACACCGTACGGCATCATCAATGGATTGAGCCTGTTCAAGTACTTTACCAATGTATTGGGGCCGCGCCCCGGCGATACGACCGTGCGCGAGATGATGTCGGCTCCCTGCAAAAATGCAGCCGACACCAATGTGCCAAAATTTCAGGCCAACGCGCACATCCGCGATTCACTCAACCGTATCCTGCGCGCCGATATCGATGACTACTGGGTGGTGGACGAGAACGGCCTTTATCAGGGCATCGCCCGCCAGCGCAACATCCTTAATCCGCCGCGTCTCAAGGTCATTCTAGTAGACCACAACGAGCCGCGTCAATCCATTGCCGCGCTCGAAGAAGCAGAACTGCTGGAGATCCTCGACCACCATCGTCTGGGTAACCCATACACCCACCAGCCCATCCGCTTCACAGTGGATGTGGTTGGATCGACATCAACACTGGTGACGGAACAAGCCGCCGAAGCCGGACTCTCGGCCCCACCAGCTATTGCCGGTGCGCTTCTCGCCGGACTGTTATCTGATACTCTCATCCTAACCTCCCCCACCACGACAGCTCGTGACCGCGCCGTTGCCGAGCGTCTGGCACGCTGGGCCTTCGTAGGCGGAAGTCCGCTCAAAGGTGAGACCATCGAATCCTATGGCAAGGCTGTGCTAAGTGCAGGTGCCGGGCTTTCGAACCGCAAGCCCGAGGAAGTGGTCAGCACCGACATCAAATCCTTCGAAGGTGGCGGATTCAAATTTGCCGTAGCCCAGGTCGAAGTGACCGACATCATGCAGCTTACCGAACACCTCGAACCGCTGACCAAGGCTCTCGACGAATTACGCGACAAACGCGGCCTCGACTTTGCCATGCTGCTCGTCACAGATGTGGTGCGCGGCACAAGCCGGTTACTGATCTCTTCCAATTATCCACCCATTCTCAACGACCTGCCCTACCCGCCCCTCTCTGATGGGACGCGTGACGCCCCCGGCGTGGTTTCAAGAAAGAAACAATTACTGCCTGCAGTGTTGGGTTTGCTGGAGAGGTAATCATACGCCTGCAATAACATTATGAATACAATCTACCAAGCTCTTTCAGAACTCGAAAAAAATTATGGCTTTGCCGCGCTCTGCACCGTAACCAAGAGCGAAGGCTCCACGCCCAGGCATGTGGGCAGCAAAATGCTGGTGTACCCAGATGGAAAATTTATCGGCACGGTGGGTGGCGGCGAACTGGAAAATCGAGTCATCCAGGCGGCAGTGCAAAGCGTCAAAGAGGGCAGGGCGCAGACTCTATCTTATACGATGGCCGATCCCTCGCGTGGTGACCCCGGCGTGTGCGGCGGCCAGGTGGAGGTGTTCGTGGAACCGATCCTTCCTCCCCCGCTGGTGGTCGTCATCGGCGCGGGACATGTAGGCAAGGCTGTTGTACATCTCGCAAAATGGTTGGGGTTCCGTGTGGCTGTATGCGATGACCGCGCAGAGTTCTGCACGCCCGAAGCCACCCCGGGCGCTGACCATTATTATCCGGTGGAGATGGGCAATTTGGCCGATCAACTCTCCATCACGAATCGAACCTATCTGGTCATCACCAGCCGCGGGTCCGGGGTGGATGCGGTGGGGTTACCCGGCCTTCTCAACAGTGAGGCGGCCTACATCGGTGTGATTGGCTCCAAGCGAAGATGGGCCACCACGGTCAAATCGCTGCAGGAAAAAGGCGTTTCAGACGAACTCATTCAGAAGGTGCGCTCCCCGATCGGGCTGGAGCTGCAAGCCGAAACACCGGAGGAAATCGCTGTGAGCATCATGGCCGAGGTCTTGATGATTCGCGACAAAGGTACCGGAAAACCCATGGGAGAACAATAATCTTTATGACTTTACCGCCCAATCAACGCATGTTCCATGGGGGCATTCGGGCCGCAGCCCTGGCAGACCAGCTAGCCGCCCGCTTCAACGATAGACAAAGACGCACAAAGGTGGAAAGCAGCGGAGATACCGCACTGGTACAGATCGGCTCAAAACACGGGACGCCTGTCACCGTCCATATTGCGGATACAGAGGGAGGCATTCTCGTGACGATGAGCCGCGACCGCGACTGGCTCGACCGGGTGGCAGATGCCAGCGAAGTGATGGAACGTGCATCAAACAGCCCGCTTTCGTTGTTGTCGATGATCCCGGATATTGTTGGGGAAATGAAACAGGAAAATGTTGCCCCACAAATTTGGGACGCCATCAATGACCTGTGCGCATTAACCCGGTCACTGGCCGGCGAGAAGAACGGGCCCGCCAACCCAAAGGTGTGTACATTCTGCAACACAGCCAACGACCCCGAGCGTGAGATGTGCATTTCATGCGGGGCCGCCCTACCAGTGGACCTGCCAAGAATATGCCCCAAATGCAAACGCGCGCATACGTCGGACGCATTGTTCTGCCAGGCATGCGGAACGCGTTTAGTGAAGGGGTGAAGCCAGGCGTGGACGCAACGAAATCTAGCAAAAGGCGTAGATGAATAGGAAAAACGGTTCTTGTATCAGCCCGGTAGTTGGACTATAATCCAACCGTTATTCACCAAAAGGAGAAAAAACATGGCTAGAATTTTTGATGTCATTGAATACCCCAATGAAATGAACGATGAGATCGTGCATCGCTTTCCCGAAGAGGGCATCGGCGATTTTCGTATCGGCTCGCAGGTGATCGTGCGCGAGAGCCAGTCTGCGGTCTTCTTCCGCGACGGGAATGCGTTGGATGTGTTCAAGGCTGGACGGCATACGATTGCCACGGCCAACATCCCAATGCTGATCGATTTCATCGGCAAGGCATTCAATGACCGCACACCCTTCCCGGCGGAAGTGTACTTCGTGTCCAAGAAAGAGTTTGCGAACAAGAAATGGGGCACTTCGCAGCCCATCCTTGTGGAAACTCCGGGAAAAGGCCTGGGCTATCTGTTCATTCAGGGCTTCGGCACGTTCTCCTTCCAGGTGAAGGACCCGCAGCAGTTCGTGACCCAGATCGTGGGTGCAACCGGTTCGTACCGCACCTCGGAGATCGAGGAACGGCTTAAGACCATGCTCGTTTCCAAGTTGACCGATGTGCTGGGTGAATTCAGCAATACCACCCAGAGCCTCGCGAGCAAATTGAGCGGCATGAACGAAGAACTCGGCGCTGCTGTACGCGCGAAGGGCAAGGATGACTTCGAAGCGATCGGCCTGACTCTCAAGACCTTTTACATCGGTAGCCTCAAGCCGAGCACCAAGTCGGCTCAGGAACTTCGCGATGCAGGTCTGCTCGACCCGTCCATCTACGCCCAGTTGCAGGCGGCAGATGCAATGCGCGAAGCTGCGAACAACCAGAGCGGCGGCGCGGGCCTTACAGCTGGTATCGGCGCGGGCATGGGCATCGGCAATTTGATGGGCCAGGCCCTTCAAGGCGGCATGACCGGCGGCGCAGCATCCGGTGGTGGTGCAGCCAGCGGTGGAACAAAGATCCCCGACATTATGACTCCAGAAGAAGCGGCGCAGGTGATGAAAGTGACCGAGGAAGACATCATGTCGGCCATTCAAGATGGAAGTTTGAAGGCGAAGAAGGTCGGCAAGGCCTTCCGTATCAGCAAGGAAAACCTTGAAGCGTTCATGAATAGTTAGTGAGTAGTTAAGCAGAAAACAGGCCGTCACGCGACGGCCTGTTTTTTTATTTTCCAAATGAGTCTCAATACGACAGCAAAAGTTGCGTGGCTATCTATCTACCCGACATGGGGCTTTACTCCAATTCAGAGATAATTTCAGGGATGGCATTTAGCACATCGCTGGCGAGGACGGAGGCTGAGGTACCAAGAGTTTCGGCAGCGAGCAGACCCGCCTGGGCGTGAATGAAAGCTCCAGCTATGGCGGCGTTGTAAGACTGTACTCCCTGGGCAAGCAGGCCGGTGATGAGGCCTGCAAGCACATCGCCAGTTCCGGCGCGGGCCAGGGCGGGGGTGGCGACGGGGATGACGGTGCTGCGACCATCCGGCGAGGCGATGACCGTGAAGGCGCCTTTGAGGACAATGACATGTCCCGATTCTTTTGCGTAGTTGAGAGCAACCATTTCCCGGTTGGATTGAATCTCTGAAACAGACAAACCTGTCAATGCAGACATTTCACCTGGGTGGGGCGTCAACACGGCGGGAGAAGTTAGTTTATTTTCCCAATGCTGAATTCGAGAAAGATGACGCAAGCCGTCCGCATCGAGCACCACGGGTATGTTGATGGATGGAAGAAGATGTTCAATAAAACTTCCTGTCGTTTCTTTATCACCCAGGCCAGGTCCAAGCAAAAGAGCGGTGGCACGTTTGATATTTTTCAGCACATCGTCTGCTGCATCTTCTGAAATGAATCCATGTTTGTGTGGAAGAAGAATCCATGTGGCTTCGGGGAGATGACCTGCGAGGGCAGAATGAAGAGGCTCGGCGACGGCCATGGTGACAAGACCTGCGCCAATGCGGTAGGCAGCTTTGCCAGCAAGGAGGGCGGCACCCGTATAGGATGTTGAACCCGCCACCACGAAGGCCGTACCAAACGTCCCTTTGTGCGAGGCGGGAGTGCGAACCGGTATCATGGCGGAGACCATTTCCCAGTCCGCAGCTTCGGTGGTGAGGGAATCCCAAGCCTCCAATTTTTCGGGCAGGCCGATGTTCACCACTTGCAAGGCACCGAGGTATTCGAAGGCGGGGAGTTTGAGGTGGCCGGTTTTAACAGCAGCCATGGCAAGGGTGAGATCGGCAGGGATGGTTTCGTCTGCGGTTTTGCCTGTCTCACAATCCATGCCGGAGGGGCAATCGACGGCGACGATGAAGGGGGGAAGTTCGAGCGAGGCGAGGATGGTCTTTGTGGTTTGAAGGAGAAGAGCCGCCTCTTTCCTAAGGGGGAGTTGGATGCCGGTCCCAAGCAGCCCATCGAGGAGGAGGTCTGATTCTTCCAAAAATCGGTCGAGAGGGTCGGGGTGGCCGGTGAACTGGGCAAGTTCGCCGCCTGCCTGTAGATAATTTTCGATGAGTTCATCGCCATCCGGCTTGCGGTTGAGAAGGATGGCATATGTCCGCCAGCCTGCCTGGGCCAGCCAGGCGAGGGCTACGAGGGCATCGCCGCCGTTATTGCCGGAGCCGACGATGCCAGTGGCGGTTCTCCAGCCATGCTCCTGCCCAAGGGCGTGGACGATCTCAGCCAGCCCACGCCCGGCATTGTGCATCATTTGAGCATAGGAGACGCCTTTGGTATCGGCTTCCTTTTCAACAGCGCGCATTTGGTCTGGGGTGAGGAGTTTCATGGGAGGTAGAGGAGTGAAAATTGTTGAGGTTCAACTACGTATTTATAATCGACCTATCTTTATTTTACTCAAGATTGGCTATAATTAAGCAATTATTATCCTATCCTCAACCAGGCGACTCACTGAATGAATTCCCTGTGGATAGCGATTTATTTTAATGATGTCACTTTATGGAATTACAAGTAGTTAGTAGGGCAATTCTAGGAAACAACTAAAGTATCTCAGCAATTTTCTGTGCGCAGACCCAAATAGCACACAATTCAACAAGGTATCTCCATGTTCACGATCAACGACCGCAATACCCTCCGCGACCATATCCTTCAATTAGCCGACTCCGACTCAAGAGTCGTCTCTGGCGCTGTCGTTGGTTCGCTTGCACGAAGCGACGGTGACCGTTACTCCGACCTTGACTTAACTTTTGCCGTCGCAGATGACTTTCCCATAGATGATGTGTTGGAGGGCTGGACAAGGGATATCATAAAGAAATTCAATGCAGCCCAATTATTCGACCTGCCAAGCGGCGCATCGATCTATCGAGTGTTTTTACTTCCCAATTGTCTGCAATTTGACCTGTCTTTTACACCGGCGTCCAAGTTTGGGGCTATCGGGCCGAAATTCAAGTTGCTCTTTGGCAAGTCAGTGGAAAAGCCTTATCTATCCCAACCGGAAGCACGCGAACTTTTTGGCTATGCCGTACACCATGCGTTGCGGGCGCGCTTTTGCATCGAACGTGGACGTTTTTGGCAGGCGGAATACTGGATCAGTGAAACTCGTGATTATGCTCTTCACCTGGCTTGTCTTCGCCGCGGCCTTCCAGCAAACCATGGCAGAGGTCTCGATGATCTGCCCTCTGAAATTCATGATGTTTTCAGTCAGGCATTCGTCACGAAGCTGACGCGGAACGAGCTATTGCGAGCATTTGCTGTTGTGATCGATGGACTGTTGTATGAAATAGATGGCGTTGAAGAACTTGCGATGCATGTTAAGCCGCAATTGATCGAGTTAACTGCTGTATGGGATTCGTAAACTTCTAGGAAACATTCAGATAATGGCGGATATTTCCTCGATATCTGACCGACGACCAAGAAGAGGTCTTGGATGCTGTCATCCAAAACCTCTTCTCATTTCATACCACTACACATCCGCCGTATCGTGCAAGTCGGGGTAATGCACCCGCTCCATGCCTTGGCCCTTCAATAATCCCTTCAAGGTCATGGCCTGCTTCTCTTCTCCGTGGACAAGGAAGATATCCTTTACACTGTCCTTGACAGCTGTCGCATACTTCACGAGCAGGTCCTGCCCAGCGTGACCCGACAAGCCGCCGATGGTCGCCACGTCGCATTTGCGTTTGTAGACCTCACCGAAAATGCGCACCTCCGGTTCACGGTCCGCCAGGCGGCGCCCCATCGTATCCGGCGCCTGCCACGAGACGATGCAGATCGTATTCTTCGGGTTCTCGATATTGTTCTTGATATGATGCAGAATACGCCCCGTCTCTGCCATGCCCGAAGCTGAGATAATGACCATTGGATCAGTGCGTTCGTTTAGAGCCTTCGATTCATCCACCGAGCGAACGTAAGACAACATCTTGAAATCCAGAGCAGGATGGCGGGATTCCTTCACGAACTCGCGTGTTTCCTCGTCGAAACATTCGAGATGATTCTTGAAAATATCCGTGGCCTTCACCGCCAGCGGACTATCCACATACACCGGCACACTTGGCACGTCACCGTCATGCATCATCTGGTTCAGGTTATAAACAATCTCCTGTGTACGTCCCACGGCAAAGGCGGGCACGATCACCTTGCCGCCGCGTTCCACGGTGCGCTTGACCACATCCCTAAATTCGATGAAAGCCAGCTCGGGGTCATTATGTCTCTTGTCGCCGTAAGTGCATTCCATGATCATATAGTCGGCATGGGTCGGCAGAACGGGATCGCGCAAAAGTGGCAGCTTATATCGGCCAATATCACCCGAAAACCAGAGATGAGTCTTTTTTCCTTTTTCCTCGATCTCCAGGGAAACACAGGCAGAGCCCAAAATATGCCCCGCCTCATAAAAACGCGCCACCACACCGGGAATCGGCTCGAAGGCCTCGTTGTAATCCACCCCCGCGAACATGCCCGCCACCTCTTCCGCATCTTCCTTTGTATAAAGTGGCTCGATGGGCGGTTCGCCGCGTTGAGCGCGTTTCTTATTCACAAACTCTGCATCCGATTCCTGGATGTGCCCCGAGTCTGCGATCATGACAGTTGTAATGTCCTTTGTGGCATGTGTGGCAAAGATATTGCCTTCATAACCCTGCTTCACCAGGTTGGGCAGATTGCCCGAATGGTCAATATGTGCATGGGAAAGAATGACGGCATCTACACTTTGCGGATCGTAGTGAAAATGTAAATTTCGTTCGTACGCTTCCGAGCGTTTGCCCTGGTACATTCCACAATCCAGTAAAAGCCTGCTGCCGTTAATTTCCAACAAATGCTGGCTACCCGTTACTGTATGCGCTGCGCCGTGAAAATTAATTCGCATGTTTCACTCCTAAGGCTTTCATGATCTGCACGCCAAACTTTTCGAACCGCGCAGGAGAATCTTTCATCAACTCTTTCAACTCGGGCAGGTCCTTTGGCGGATGCTCGGAAAGAACTGCCAGATAGGTCTTGGGTAGGATGATATCTGACTCGACCTTCATCTCCAACCCAAGATTTTTTCTCCACGCCTTGAGCTTTTCCAGCCTTCTCAGCACCGCATCATTCTTCCGTTCGGCCTGCCTCCGTTCCACAAGCGGAGCCTGCGCTCCATGCCCCACTGCACTAAGGATCATGTTACCCCATAGACGTATCTGCTTTTCAGATAGTCCCGCCGCAGAAAGGTCAACCAATGCCTCAGGCGGATTCTTTGCCAGTGAGATCAATACCTCATCCATCACAACTTTGTACGAGGGACGGTCCAGCCGTTCGGCCTCACGGTCGCGCCATTTACAAAGCTGGGCCAAGATCGTCAGCTCACGCAGAGAAAGGTCCTTGCGCCCGGAGAAGCGCTCCCAGGATTCGCCGTTCGACTTTACCCTGGTTTCATCCATGGTACATGCCCGATGGAAATCCTCCATGGCAAAAGACAAACGTTCTTTTTCATTCAGTTCAACTTCCAAAACATCGCGCAGGTTGGATAGATAATGCGTATCAAGCCGCGCATAATGGATCTGTTCTTTTGTTAGAGGGCGCTCTGCCCAATCCGCCTTTTGATGGCGTTTGTCCATTTTGATGCCGAACTTGTCACCGAGCAATTTATCCAGGCCCACCGCCGGGTAGCCCAGCACCCGCGCGGCATGCATCGTATCGAACAGGTTCGTGAATGTAAAATGAAAATCGCGTCGCATGCAGGTCAGGTCGTATTCGGCAGCGTGGAAGATCTTCTCTATTTTGGGGTTGGAAAAAACAGGAGCCAGTAGGCTAAGATCATCGAGGACGAGCGGGTCGACCAGGTAATCCGCATGGACTGTTGAGAATTGCAAAAGGCAGACCTGTTCACGAAATGCATGCAGGCTGTTCGATTCAGTATCCACAGCCACACGGGGCTGCGAGGTGATATCGGTCACCATCCTGCGTAACTGTTCCATTGTGTTGACCCAAACGGGCGGCGGAAGGGCGTCAGACATATTGGCCGATTATAAACCCGAAGAATTGAAAAGGACGATCATCTATCTTACGCCTTCATTTCAGGCGCATCGCAGCCAACACAGAATCATATCCGCGCTGGAGATAGTATCCGAGGATCAGAGCCAGAATAGCGCCAGGAACCAGATGCATAAGCACCTTTTCCAAGCCCGGTTCGAGGCCAAGGACAGTATCCATTACCTGCCATAAAGGGCGGTGATACAAATAGGCGAAAAAGGAGGCTGTGGAAATCCACACCCAGCCCTGCCAATCCCCCATCTTTGTACGAAAGATGGATAACCACATCAACACCCAGCTCAGTACATAGAGATCGACGGTGAGAATATAAATGCCATGGGTCATTTCGTATCCCGCACGCAGGGCCAGGAGAAAGAGCAAGAGAGTCAATGCCGCGAGGAAGAGCTTAACGAAAATATTCAGGGAGAACAACCACTCACGAATCGATTCGAACCGGCAAAAATACACCCCGGCCAGAAAAAGAAAATAATATTGAAAGAAACGCAGGTCGAATAAGTCCGTCGTTGCATGTGCCCAGTACGCCGCTGCAAAAATAATCACAGTACCAATCAACAATCCCCAACTCGAGCGGACGTTCACCATCAAAACGCCATACAGGATGTAAAACACCACCAGCATACTGATATACCAGAGGGTCAGTAATTGCTTTACGAAAGCCGGTGAAAATACCGCCTGAAGGTTCAAGGCATAAACCGCCAGCCCCGTTCGATTCAGGTTGTAGCCCATCACAAAAATGAAGAGCAAAAGTGCCAGCCAGTAGGGCGGGAAAATGCGAATGAACTTCGATCTCACAAAAACAAATGCGCTGCTTGCAGGTTTGCCCAGGGAGACTTCTGTAAAATAGCCCGCTAGAAAAAAGAACGACCCAAGTAGAAAGGATGCGACAAAGACCGCCAACGGTCCACCGATGATTTCCCCGAAGACCAATGGGTCGAAGACCTCGCTGTGCAGGGCAAACAACAACAAAATGGACAGGGCACGCAGGGCTTCGAATTCTTTCAGCCTTCCTTTTGACTGGCTCATAACGGTTTCTCCATCACGACTGCATCTTCCCCATCATTGTAATAGGCCTTCCACAGATCAATGGTTTGGTAGCCTTCTTTTTCATACAGCAAGATCGCGCCCTGATTCGACATTCTCACCGTCAGCCGGGAACGCGGTACACCGAGCCGCGCTTCACAGGCATGCAGCAGAGCTGTTCCAATGCCGCGCCGTCGAAAGCGAGAATCAACTGCAATGGTGGCGATCCAGCCCCACCCGTCGCGCGGACGCGGATCCCCAGCCACAAATCCGATCATTTGATTCTCCTCCATCGCCTTGAGTCGAATCACCTCCGGGAAGGTCAACACAGCGATCAAATCAAAGAGTGGCCAGGCATCCTGGTCGAAACTTTCCTTTTCGAGTTTACGAAGCGCATTCAGGTCGAGAATGGAGGCGGGCAGGATTTCCATGCCTTCGAATTGTATCAATAAAAAAAGTAGAAAGTGGAAATTCCACTTTCTACTTTTCATTCACATTCTTTCTACTTTACTTCTTTACATCCTTGCCCAGGAAGTTATCCAGCATGCTGGTGAACTCCATTGGGAAGATATATTTCGTGGACGGACTTGAGCCAATGGACTTGAGCGTTTCGAAATACTGCAGGGTCATCGTCTTCTGGTCGACGGACTTGGCCGCATTGAATATCTGTTCGAGCGCCTGGGCAAAGCCTTCGGCACGCAACAACTGTGCCTGGCGTTCACCTTCCGCTGCAAGGATGGCCGATTGCTTCTGGCCTTCAGCCCGCAGAATGTTCGACTGCTTTTCACCTTCTGCGACGTTGACCGCGGCTTCGCGCGTACCGGTGGATTCAGTCACCACTGCACGGCGGATACGCTCGGCAGACATCTGACGATTCATCGCGTCCTGCACATCGCGCGGCGGGATAATCTCGCGGATTTCCACGTTGGTCACTTTGACGCCCCAGCGCTCGGTAACTTCATCGAGGCGGGTGCGCAGCATGTTGTTGATGTGTTCGCGTTCTGAAAGCACATCGTCCAACGGAATGCCGCCGATGACAGCGCGCAATGTGGTCGCTGCAATACCGGCAGCAGCCGATTCAAAGTTACCGACCTGCAACACCGATTCTGAGGGATCCAGAACCTTGTAGTACCACAGGAAGTCGATCGAGATCGGCGCGTTATCCTTCGTGATGGAGGTCTGATGAGGCACTTCGCGCACCTGTTCACGCAGGTCAACTTTGACTGCACGGTCGATCACCGGGATCAACAGAACGATACCCGGTCCGCGCGCGCCTACACAACGTCCCAGACGAAAGACGACCAAGCGTTGATATTCGGGAACGATTCGAATGGAATTGGCCAGCACAATAAAGCCGACAAGAAGTACCGCGCCAATGATGCAAATTAAACTACCACCTAGAACATCCATGGTTTCTCCTTTTTTCTTTAGGGTTTCTGTATTTCTACAACGAGGACAAATCCCTCGCGACGAACCACACGAACATGACTACCAGCAGGGATCAAACTCCCGCTTCGGGCGGACCATAACTCGCCGCCAACATACACACTTCCACCGTCATGAATCTCCGTCCGTGCCTCCCCCACCTGGCCTACCAGTGCTTCAAGGTCATGGGTCGGGGGCACCGATGCCGCCTGCACCGATTTACGGACAGCGATCCACAAAAAGGCCGCACTCGACCCCGATGCAATGATCGCCACCAGCGGATTCACATCCGGCTTCCATCCATTCACTGCGAACAGAAATACCGAACCGACTACCATCAACAGGATGGAAACGCCGAGATATATCTCCCTATTCGGTTTTCGAACCGCATAGATGAATGGGAAAATGCTAAGCAGAAGAAAAAGCAGCGCCCACCAGTTGATAGACAGGTTGTACACTGCGTAGCCTGCCAACACAAGGCAAAAGAACGCCCCCACTTCCAGCAACCCTGTGCCTGGCGTTACGATAGCCAGGAAGCCAAGCAGGATTCCGCTGAGCAGTACCAGATAGGCAACATTTGGGTCTAGAAGAAAATCCATTGTTCCTCCAATTGATTATACAACAGCATCGCTATAATCTTCTACGATTTACATTCCCCAAACGTTGCGAGCCCAATCTGCCCGGCAGTTGTATTGAATGCCCACGGTCGGAAGTTATGCTCTCCCATTTTTACAAAGACGCAATTTGTGACCGTGCTGGGTATAATGGACAGGTAAATTTTCTCCTAGGAGCCTCAGTGAAATTCAATAAAATTTGTGTCATCGGAATGGGCTATATCGGCCTGCCCACCGCATCCACTTTCGCCGCGCACGGGGTTGAAGTCCTCGGCGTAGACATCAACTCAAAGATCATTGAAACCCTCAACCAGGGCAGCATTCACATCCACGAACCCGGCCTGCGAGAAGCCTTCACAACGGCTATACAAGCTGGAAAATTCCGCGCAACCACAAAGCCCGAAGAGGCCGATGCCTACATTATCGCCGTACCCACCCCATTCAAGGAAAATGAGGCGGGCGACTATCAAGGAGCATCCTATAAGCTGGCAGATATGCGCGCCGTGATCTCCGCAGCTGAGTCGATCATTCCCTATCTGCGGAAGGGAAACCTCGTTGTGTTGGAATCGACATCCCCGCCTCGCACAACCATCGACCTGATTGCCCCCATTCTGGAAAAATCTTCGCTGAAAGCGGGTTCGGACTTTCACCTGTGCTACTCACCGGAAAGAGTGCTGCCCGGCCAAATTTTGCGCGAACTGATCGAGAATGCCCGCGTCATCGGCGGCGTAACCCCTGAATCAGCCCAGGCTGGGTTCGACCTATATTCCATCTTCGTCAAGGGACAAATCCTCAAGACTGACGCCACCACTGCCGAAATGGTCAAGCTGATGGAAAACACCTACCGCGATGTCAATATCGCCATCGCAAACGAATTCTCGCGCCTGGCCGATAAATTCAGCGTGGATATTTGGGAGGCCATCCCACTAGCCAACCTGCATCCGCGGGTAAAAATTCTCAGTCCCGGCCCCGGCGTCGGCGGACATTGCATCAGCGTCGACCCCTGGTTCTTTGTAGAGGCTGCTCCTGAGCTTACCCCGCTCATCTATCACGCCCGCCAGGTCAACGATTCCCAACCACGTTATGTTGTTGAGGTCGTCCGGCGTGCGCTCGGCTCGTTACAAGGCAAAAAGATCGCCGCCCTCGGCCTGGCCTACAAACCCGATGTAGATGACTTACGCGAAAGCCCTGCTGTTGAAGTGGTACACCTGCTCCAAAAGGAAGGTGCGCAGGTGCTGGCATGTGAGCCCTTCAAACCAGATGCAAATCTCCCTGAAGTCACAATTGCCCCCACCTTCGAGGAAGCCATAAAGGATGCAGATGCTCTGTTATTTTTGGTAAAACATACTGAGTTCACCAAAATTATCCCAATTGAACTTGTATCCCAAACAAAGGCGCGCATCGGTATCGACACCGTCAATGGCTGGGACACAGCAAAATGGCGGGACGCAGGATTTCGAATCTTCAAGCTTGGGTCAGGCAAGCCCGCATAAAGAGAAATCCCGCAGGTTCCCTGCGGGATTTTTTATCCCACCCTCTTATCAGCCGCATCAAGAATGCATAAACAATGCCTTGTCAATCATCAAAATAGAACAGAACTTTACAACACCACAGCATCCGCCCAACAACGAACCTGCTTTCATATCATTTGCAAGATAACTGTTTGTAATGTCTGCCTGAGTATTTCTTAGTATAATGAAAGTGATAATTTCTAATGCGAAAGATAATTACGTTTCCCCTATTATTGATTCTGCTCCTCTCTACCTGGAGCCCGGCCAATGCACAAACAGCCGATTCAAGGTATTTTAGCGAGACGGGTCATAACGTTGCTGGGGAATTTCTTGCCTTTTACAACGGCAATTCCAATGCCACCCTGCTCTTCGGCTACCCGATCACCGAGCAGTTTACCAGCCGAGATGGCAAGACAGTTCAATACTTCCAACGCGCAAGATTCGAATATCTCCCCGGCAACTCAGACGGTCAACGAGTTCAGTTCACCCTGCTTGGCCGGGAAACTTTTGTCTCCACTGGCGCATTGAACGTCAATAACACCTTTGCCTGCCGCACCTATGCAGAGACAGGCTTCCCAGTCTGCTTTGCCTTCCTGGAATTCTTCGATAAATACGGCGGCGTGGCACAATTTGGCTACCCCATCTCCGGTTTCGAATATCACGAGAACAAGCTCGTACAATACTTCGAAAAGACCCGCCTCGAATGGCAGCCCTGGCGCGCCGAGGATCAACGCGTGGTCATTTCTGACCTTGGGCGCGTATACTTTGACAAACTTGGTGAAGACCCCGCCTTGCTTGCCCCCGTCAGCCCGATGAATAATGCGCCTCGTGTCATCACCGACCTGAGAGTGCGTGCCTTCGTCTGGAAGGCGGTCACTCTTGCCACAGACAATCAGTTATTCTTCATCATCGTGCAGGACCAAAACATGCAGCCGGTTCCCGATGCAAACTGCACAGCCGTCGTCAACTGGCCCAGCGGCATCAAAGACTCAACCATCATCCGCACCAACACCAACGGTGTAGGAATCATATCGCTGGCATTCAACGACCAGCCATATGGCAGTCTCATCTACACTGACCTTTCGTGTACTTACAACGAGCTGGTCGGCACCACCACCACTTCGTTCAGGATCTGGTACTAAAACGAAATCCTCCCAACTGGGAGGATTTTTTATAACAATTCCTTCAGCCCGAATACAGGCCCATCTTTACATACCATCTTCCATTCATGATGGAGTATCAGCGCACAGACTCCGCAATCTGCCAGAGCACCACAAGGCATGGGAGCGCGGACGAGAACCTGCGCCTCCAACTTCGCCGTTACCTGCTCTGACCCTGCCAGCCTTTCCCGTAGCTGATTCAGATTCTCCCTATTAACATCCATTGCAGCATAGTCCGCCCATTGAAGCACATCCAACAATGCGTTCAGCGGCTGGACCTCCACTACTTCCGGCAGATCTGGGGTTGGAAAATTTGTCACCAACACGACCACGGCGTTTTGTTTAAGAGCCATGGGAATCAAACCATGCAGGCGGCTGGGTGAGTCATCCCAAACTGCCAGTGCCATTCTCCGCGCGGCAGGCGGCAGAGAAAAGCCATGACCGATCGGTCCGCGTAGAGTCAGCGAGTCGCCGGGCCTCCAGGGAACCGACAGCGTCGCGGAGCGGAATCCAGCATGGGGTGAAGGAAGGCTCGAGAAAACCGGAACAGGCAAAGATGAGTCTGAGCCGTCTGCATTGGCGAGAAGATATTGCCCGGGTCCGGGAATCAGTTCGGGAGGGCAAATGATGCGGATAGAGCCATCCAAAAAGATCTCTTCGATATGTGCTTTTGCAATCTTCATTTGAAAAATATTAACATGGTTCGGGGGCAGTGGCAAGCAGGTTATAATTTTCCGCATTGAAATCGGAGGAACAACATGAATATCTCGAGTTTACTGCAAGGAATTGCTTCGTTCGCATGGATCGGTTTTATTGGCATTCTCGTCACGATCTCGGTGCGTGCCAGTCGCAAGCAGCCAGTAAAGGGGTTGAGCACCGCGGCAATCGTTCTATTGGTGGCCGCAGTTTTATTGACGTCCGTAGGGGCGGGCATCGTCTTTGTAGAGCCGGATGAACTGGCTGTGGTCGTCACGGTGATCGGACAGGGCGGTATTCGTCCCGATCCGCTTGAATCGGGTTTGCACTGGATCATCCCATTTGCCGAACGGGTGGAACGATTCCCAAAGACCAACCAGAACTACACCATGTCTTCGGTGGCAGATGAAGGCAGTATCAATGGCGACGACTCGATCCAGGTTCGTACCAAGGACGGGCAACAGGTTTATATCGATGCTTCCGTCATCTATGCCGTCGACCCGCTCAAAGTGGTGCAGTTGTATTCCACCTGGCGTTTCAATTATGAAGACCAGTTCGTGCGCACGCAGGCGCGTGGCATCATTCGTGACGTGGCCTCCCAGTACGGCGTGGAAGAGATCGTAAGTACCAAACGCGAAGAAATGGCATTGTTGATCACAGATCAACTGCTGGCGATCTTTGCGGATAATAACCTTATTATGCGCGATTTCGTTCTGCGCAACATCCGCTTTAGTGACGAATATGCGGCAGCGGTGGAACAGAAACAGATCGCCGAACAACAGGCGCAACAGGCGGCATTCGTCGTGGAACAGAAGAAACAGGAAGCCGAACAGGCCCGCCAAGTGGCGCAAGGTGCGGCAGATGCACAGGTGATTGCGGCGAAGGGTGAAGCCGAGTCGCTGTTGATCCAGGCCGAGGCGAACGCCGAGGCGAACCGCTTGCTCGCCGCCTCGCTTACGCCGGAGTTGATTCAGTACCAGTATATTTTGAACCTCGCCCCGAACGTTCAAACCATCTTCATCCCCAGCGACCAGCAGTTCATTCTGCCGTTGCCCCAATCACCGACAACGATCACTCCATAATGGAATCAGACCTGACAGGTTTTGAAAACCTGTCAGGTCTTTTATAGAAATATGCCCATCCCTCAAACCGGACGTGAAATCCGCCTGACGACTTTGTCTGCCTGTGCGGGTTGAGCGTCCAAACTAAGCGCAGAAGCGCTGACGCAGGTTCTGCGTCCTCTTAAAGATATCTTCGACCCTGCTGCGTATCCCGACTTGATGATCGGCCTTGAGTCGCCGGATGATGCGGCGGTTTGGCGTTTAAGCGATGACCAGGCCATCGTAGTAACGACGGATTTCTTTACGCCGGTTGTAGATACTGCGTATGAATATGGTTCAATTGCGGCTGCCAATAGCCTGTCGGATGTGTATGCGATGGGAGGCCGTCCATTCCTGGCGTTGAACATTGCGGCACTGCCGGATAATCTTCCGGCGGAGATCTCGAGCGAGATCCTGCGCGGCGGAGCGGAAAAAGCGCGAGAGGCAGGCGTGGTCATTGCCGGGGGGCACACGGTCAAGGACAAGGAACCAAAATACGGCTTGGTCGTGATCGGGTTTGTCCATCCACAAAAGATAATCAGCAAGAGCGGACTCAAAGCTGGCGATATTCTTGTGCTGACAAAACCGCTCGGCGGCGGCGTGACGACCACGGCTCTCAAGCAGGAAAAAGCGGATGAAGCACACATCAGAGAAGCCATCGAATGGATGTCGCGATTGAACAAAACCGCCGGTCAACTGGCCGTGGAATTCGGTGCCCACGGCGGGACAGATATCACCGGCTTTGGGCTGCTCGGCCATGCCACGGAGATGGCGGGAGCGTCGCGTGTTGCTCTGCACATTAATTATTCATCTCTTCCATTTTTGAGCGGCGCGCGCGGATATGCGGAACGGGGCATCTTCCCCGGCGGCGCTTTTGACAACAAAGGTCATTTCGAAAAAGATGTAACTTTTGCTGAACATTTGGATGAGCCCGCCCAAATGTTACTGTTCGACCCGCAGACCAGCGGCGGCCTGTTGTTTGGGGTGGCGCAGGAACATCTGGAAAGCCTGATGAACCGAGCGGAAGAGCTGGGGCAGCCGGTGTGGACGGTTGGCGAGGTGCGCGAAGGAACAGGTATTAGCGTCACATGATCCACATCAGCGTCATCGAGTTAGGTGTTGTATGTAGCCTTGGGGTGATCGTTCTCTTCCTGCCGTTGATCGTCAGAAGCAGTTATGCCCGGCTCCAAAAGCGGATAAAGAACATCGAAGACAAGCTTTCTAAAAAAAGTTGACTTTCAGGTACAATAAGGGCGAAAACAATTTGCAAGAACATCATGTCTGAAATCCCCATAGAACCAGAACCTGACCCTTCCCCAGTCATTTCATTCAAACTGACGAATCTTTCCCCTGCCGCGCCTTCGTGCAGCCGGGTGTTTATACCTTTCAGGGGAAACCATAATTTTTATATCAATGGGAAACAATGAGTATTAGTAGTGAAATCCTGACCATTCTTGTGCTGATCCTGATCAACGGCTTGCTGGCCATGTCTGAGGCCGCCATGCTCGCCTCGCGCAAGACAAAATTGCATCAAATGGCAAACGAGGGCGATAAGGCCGCCGGTGCGGCTTTGGAAGTGTTGAAGAGCCCGAATGTATTTCTTTCCACGATCCAGATCGTCATTACCCTGATCGGCGTCTTTGCAGGCGCAGTCGGCGGCGCAACCATCGCGAAGACACTGGCCGTTCAATTCGTCAAGATCGAGGCCATCGCGGAATATGCCGAGTCCATTTCCCTGGGCATTGTCGTCATCATCATCACCATATTGACCATCTGGCTGGGCGAACTCGTCCCCAAACGGATAGGCATGCACAGCCCAGAGCGGATCACAAAACTTGTGGTCGGACCGATGGTCTTATTATCGGTCATGTTCTCGCCTCTCATCAGGTTGATGAGTTGGGGGACGGAGTTTGTGCTTGCTTTGTTCGGCATCAAGCATTCTGCCGAGCTGCCTATTACAGAAGAAGAATTACAGGTGCTGATCGACCAGGGCACGCAGGCAGGCGTCTTCGAAGAATCAGAGCAGGATATGGTGGAGGGCGTTTTCAGCCTGGGCGACCAACGTGTGTATTCCCTGATGACCCCGCGCACCGAGATCGTCTGGCTCGATGTACAGGACAGCGCAGAAGATATCCTGGAAAAGATCTCAAGCAGTCCATATTCCCGTTTCCCAGTGCGGCAGGACTCGCTGGAGACCATTGTAGGCATTGTCAAATCGCGTGACCTGCTTGTGGTAAGTCTATCCGGCAGGGAGATCAATCTGCGTGAGCTGGCAAAACCAGCCTTCTTCATCCCTGAAACCACACTGGCATCGCGCGCCCTAGAGGTTTTGAAAAAGAACAATACCGAACTGCTCCTGGTGGTGGACGAGTTCGGCGGCGTGCAGGGCCTATTGACCATCAACGACATTCTCGAAGAGATCGTCGGCCAAATGGAAGGTGAAGAACCGCAAGCCACCCAGCGGCAGGACGGCTCCTGGTTGTTGGACGGCATGTTGGAAGTGGACGAGTTCAAAGATATCTTCGACCTGAACGAACTTCCGCACGAGGATGAATATGAAACCCTGAGCGGCTTTGTCATGACCTCTCTGGGGCGCGTCCCGCAAACCGCGGACCACTTTGAGTGGAACAACCTGCGTTTTGAGGTAGTCGACATGGATGGCCGCCGCGTGGACAAAGTGCTGGTGACAGCCAAACCCAAAACGGCTGCCGAATGACCCAACACACTACGCTTATTCAACTGAATCGTATGCATGCCGCCCGAAAAGTACGATTTTGTTCGATGGTATAATTTTCGCCCGTATGACTCCAGAAACCAATTCCAGTAAAACTAAGGTCTGCCCCACCTGTGGAACGCGCCTCAGCGAGAACGCTGTGCGTTGTCTCGTGTGCGGGACCGAGTTCGCCCCGCAGCCGGAAGCGAAAGCCGCAAAGAAGAACGAAAAATCGGTGCAGGCCAGCCGCATGCCAGAGGTACGCCTGAGCCTACCGGCTGCCATCGGCATGTTGGCCAGCGTCATCGTTCTAGTGGCGGCAGTGACCTTCATTGCAATGCCCAAAGGTACAGATACGCTTGTCACCGGAGACACTCCCACCCCTTCCGAAACCGCAACGGCATCGCTGACTCCCACAGTTACGCTGCCTGCCACCGAAACCCCTACAGCCACCCTGCAGGCTCCATTTGAGTACACAGTTTCCGCAGGCGATGGCTCCTGTTCGCAGATCGCATTCAATTTCAACGTTTCGGTTCAAAGCATCATCGTTCTCAACAATCTCGCCTCCAGCTGCCCGATCTCAGTGGGGCAAGTGCTCAAGATCCCGTATCCCACACCCACCGTTCCGCCCCCAGCCACTAATACGCCCCTGCCCGCAGAGGCAACTCGAATTTCATGCGATACGGTACAGATCACAGTGCAAGAAAATGACACCCTTTCCAGCATTGCCGCCAACTATGCCGTTCCCATGGATGCCATCAAAGAGTTCAATGGATTAACCACCGATAACGTCTTCCTCGGGCAAACCTTGTTGATTCCTCTATGCGAACGCGCCCCTGACCCAAATCAGCCCACTTCCACGGCGACGCTTCCGCCTCCCTACCCCGCCCCAAACCTGCTCCTGCCTGCGGACGGCGCAGCCTTCACCCTGGCCAACGACGTAGTGACCTTGCAATGGGCATCGGTCGGCGTCCTGCGCGACGGTGAAGCGTACCAAGTCATCGTCGAAGATGTGACCGCCAGTCAGACCCGCCGCATCACCGACTATGTGACAGACACCAAATACATCGTGCCCACCAGCTTCCGCCCGAAGGATAACGTGGCACATGTCATGCGCTGGTGGGTGATCCCCGTCCTGCAATCCGGCGTGGATGACCAGGGTCAGCCCATTTGGATCGCCTCCGGCGCGACCAGTGAAAGACGGGTCTTCACCTGGGTGGGCATAGCCGTCGAAGGAACGCCGAACCCATAACCGGTCCAATGTGAAGCGAAGAAAGCTCATCAACTCCCTGTTCGTTCTCGGACAGGGAGTTTTCAAAAATAAATGGAGACCCAATGCTCAATAACCTTCTTAAAGTTCTGGCTGTTCTGTTCATGCTCGGCGGCGTCGTTTGGATATTGCAGGGCATCAACATCCTGCCCGGAAGTTTTATGTCCGGCAACCCGCAATGGGCGATCAACGGGGCGATCATGGTTTTGGCCGGAGCCGCGTTCTTCTGGTTTCTCAATCGCAAAAAATCATGACCGATGCCATTCAGGTTGGAGACCATGTTCAGATCTATCTTGGAGAAAAGTTTGGGGAGCATGAAGGTTGGTATACAGGCACGGTCTTTCAGGTCGAGCCGTATTCCGAACACCGCAGCTTTTATTGGATCCGGCTGGATGAAGCGGCCCAGACCATTCTGAAGATTCAGGAGATTTCCGTATTCAACCCGAAGAACATCCAAAAACTTGTGTAATGACAGAGGATGTCATCGTAAGGGGTGCCTTGTAAATACCGTCTGATACAATACCGCACATAATTTTCGTCAGGCAGGGTGGCATCCCGCCTGACGAAAATTTATCTGTTTGTTTTCGCCAAGGAGTTTCCCATGAATTCCAACCCACGCACCATCCTTTATTGGCTGGGTCTCACATCGGTGGTCATCTTCGCCTGCGCAGGCATCCCTGCGTTTGGAAATAACGAACCATCGCCAGACGATACCCCTTACGGTCCGCAAATTTCATTGACCGAACATCAAACCAATGTGTTCGAAGAAATACTAAGCCGCCTCGAAGAAAATTATATCTACTATGAATCCGGGCAGGCAGATTGGGAAACCCTGCACCAAACCTATCTGGATGAGATCAACAAGGGACTGGACGATTCTGAATTCACCGATCTAATGACCCAATTCGAAGGTGAATTTGCAGAGGGTGAAATCATCTATGTCACCAGGGGCGAACGCATCGAAGCCGACACTGCCGCCAACCTGGCTGAATATGGTGGTATTGGTGCCTTTATTAATTTCGAAGCCGAGCAGGTACCTCATGTGGTCATCCTCGATATCATCCCCGGCTCCCCGGCGGAGAAGGCCGGGTTGAGAGCACACGACAGCGTCTTTGCTGTGGACGGCTCCCCCGTACTCCTCGAAGAAGGAGGCGATGTGGTCCTGCGCATTCGCGGCGAGGCGGGAACGAAGGTAACGCTCACGGTGCAAACGCCCGGAGAAGACCAGCGTGAGGTGGAGATCACGCGCGCCAGGATCAATGGCATCACCAACCTACAGGTGGACGAACTGCCCAATACAGATATTGGGTACATGCGAATTCCGACAGTGGGGACCACGAGTCTTGCAGATGAGGTGGCAGCAGCCTTAGATGAATTTTCTAAAAACAGTGAATTCAAAGGCGTGATCATCGACCTGCGCATCGCAGGCCCCAATTCCAATTTTCCACTTGAGGAAATGCTTATGCTCTTTCTCGACGGCACAAAGATCGATATTTTCAGCCGCACCGAAAACGAGACCTTTCAAGTGGAAGGGCAGGATCTTTTCGGTTCACAGGATATGCCCATCGCCCTGCTGGTCGGCGAACACACCAGCGGCCTGTCGGAGATATTTGCCGCCGCCGTTCAAGAATCTGCCAGAGGTGTTGTCATCGGTTCGAATACAGCGGGCAGCATAGAAGCCTTTAGCGCTTTTCAACTCTCCAATGGAGGCCAGATTCTGATCGCCAGCGCGTCCTACCGCATCGGCGGGAGTCAGGAGCTTGGGGTGAGTGGACTCAAGCCCGAGGTCCGGGTGGAGGCGAGATGGGATGAGATCAGCCCCACTAGTGATCCGGTCATTCAGCAGGCCATCGAATCCATCGAAGCCTTGGAGGTGCAGGAATGAAAAAGCTCACCATCATCCTTTTGCTTGCTGTTCTACTTGCAGCCTGTGCACCCGGAGGCATTCAGATTCCGCAAAGCCCGGTCTTAAAATTTCTTGAACGAAAATCAGGATTGATCGCATATGTCGGTAATGACGGCAATGTGTACGTCACTGATCAGGGTGCCACCAGCACCACCCAACTAACCGATGATGTGACCGAGGCAACACAAGGTCAAATTGGATATCAACTTCCCGCCTGGTCGCTTGATGGCAGCCAGGTGGCGTTCATCCGGCTGGAACAAAACAGCAGCACCAGCCTGATCTCGAACTTGGTGGTTGCAAATATCGATGACGGCACAGTCACAAAGGTTTACACCAGCGAGACCGAATACCCATTCTATATCCACTGGTCGCCGGATAATAAACATATCGGCGCGCTCAGCACCACCGCACAACAACAGACCCTGCTTCTGCAAAGCATCCCGGCCGACGGCGGAGAAAGACGAGTGCTCGATACCGGCAGCCCGTTCTATTGGTCGTGGTCGCCCGATGGGAGCGCAATGATCGTCCATAAGAGTGATGTGACGGGGAACTCACATCAGCTTTCCTTCCTGAAACTCGGGGATGAGTTGATCGAGTATGTGCTGGATGTAGACCCGGCTCTTTTCCAAGCCCCGGCCTGGTCACCCAGTGGAGAATTTATCCTACTCCCTACCCTCTCTGAAGACGGCAAACAGCAGCTCACCCTCACCGATGCGACCGGGGCATTGCAACGAGTCGTCGCCGACTTCGATATCAACACTGCCTTTGCCTGGGCCGCAGATAGTGAACAATTTGCTTATATTTCTGGTGTGGAACAAATGCAAACCGGCGCCATTGGGTCGTTGCATGTGGCGAATGTGAACGACAGCGAAGAGATCGTCGTTGATAATCAGGTAATCGGCTTTTTCTGGTCGCCGGATGGAGATGAACTAGCCTACCTCATACCTCTGGTAGTCACACCCGAAGGTTCCACTGGCCAAGTTCTTTTATTCGAGCTCAACATTCTGGATGTTGCCAGCGGTGAGAGCAGCACAGTCGCCACCTTCCAACCCTCGGAGCAATTCACCAATCTTATTCCCTACTTTGACCAGTATCATCAGTCAATTACCATCTGGTCGCCAGACAGCAACAATCTGGTCATTTCCTTCATCGGGCAATCTGGCACACCCACCATTGCCATCGTGCCCTCCTCAGGCGTGACCGAGCCGCGCTTCCTTGCGGAAGGCTCGCTGGGAATTTGGTCGTGGAAGTAGGATTAAGTACCGCAAGATAAATCTTGCGGTAAAACAACACGGGCGAGGTTTTCACCTCGCCCGTGTTGTTTCATTCAAATACTATTCAAGTTCTTTTTTACCGGTTACTTCATCCACAAGAGCACTGAGCACCTTTTCGGAATTCGGGTCACTCCCGCCGCCTGCGGCGTTACGGATGATCTCCACACATTCACGTCCGGTCAGGTCGCCGCGTTCGAGCAGGGCCTGGGCCACGGCTTCTACTTCGACGGTATGTTTGCGCAGAAGCTGTTCGGTCTGGTCTTCCAATTGCTGCCAGAATTTTTCCACGATCTTACCGCGCCCGCTGAAGTTGGCGTCCACGCCCATGGCACCATCCATGGCAATTGGAGGGCCGAAATATCCGTAATGCGCCAACTGCCACAATCGCGCACGGACATTTTGAAAGTCGCCAGTGGCACCTGTCCAATATTCACCGAAGAAAATCTTGGTGGCCACATGCCCAGCCATCGAAACCATGATATCGGCCACGAACCGGCGCAGCGGCATGGCGTACACGTCAAAATTGGAGACTGGGAGGACGTAACCAAGCGCATCCGCACGCCGGACGATGCTCACGCGGACGATACGTTCATCAGGCCGCAGGTGATATTGCGCCACAGCGTGACCTGCTTCATGGTACGCCACCTGACGGCGTTGATCATCTTCCATCTCTTCGATGGGATTCTCAAGGCCAATAGCCTGTTCCTGAAAGGCAAGTTCGATGTCTTTTTGCGAGATCTTGTCCCGCCCGTCGAACAAAGCCAGGCGTACCGCATCCTTTGAAATAGCAGACATGATGCGGGCCGGAGTTGCCCAGGAGGTATCGCTCACCAAGGCTTCGATATCCACTGAATCGTCATACTTGACCTTGCTCAGATAATACTTGACGATCTCGCGACGACCGCCACGGTCCGGCAGCCCCACCGCGATCTTGCGGTCAAAACGGCCAGGGCGGACGAGGGCCGGGTCGAGCACATCCGGGCGGTTGGTGGACCCCATGAACATCACATGCCAGTTGCGGGCGGGGGCCTTGCGTTTGATCAATTGATAAAAACGCGCGCGCAGTTTTTCCCAGTTCGTCAGCGTGCCAATGCCATCCATTTCATATAACAAACGGGTCAACGCACCGGAACCGGCGCCCATACCCATCATGCCACCCATCATCTGTCCGCCGCCCATCACACCACCGCGGGACATACCCACAGCATCGATTTCGTCGATGTAGGCGATACATGCGCCGTACTCACGCGCCAGCTTTCGAGCACGTCCGACGAATTGAACCATACGCAAGACATCCACACCCCAGAACATGCCACGAAAACCAGAACCTTCAATGGAAATAAAAGCAATACCTGCCTCGCCTGCCATGGCTTTTGCCAGCAGGGTCTTGCCGGTACCAGGTTCGCCATACAACAACAAACCGGTGATGAACTGCCCACCCATCTTTTGGAACTGCTCACGATCCGATAACAGATAGATCCACTGCCGCACCATCTTGAGCAGGTTGGGCTGTCCCTTGTAATCGTCGAAGGTGATCTGCTTCGGGTCGCCGGGACGGATGACCTCCACACGGGTCTGCGACATGAACCAGAAGATGGCCACGAATTGAATAATGGCAAACCCGATGGCAAAGACCACCTGAAACACAAATCCCAACACGACCAGGACGACATTCAAAACATCAGGGCTAAGCAAGGCCCAAACGATCAAGCCATTGAGCAAGGTCCAGCCAAGAACACCAAAGAAGAAGCGACCAGCATTCCCCGAGGCGGCCCAGACAAAAACGCGCAATTGAATGTAAATGACGAACAGGCCTAGCAGAATGTATCCCAGAATTGTTAGGCCGCTCAACACCCATCCACGCGCAGCTTCAGAGGCGATCGAAACCGAGACCAAAATATTCACCACCCCCCAAACGAACAATCCAAGCAGGGTCCAGAACCGCCAAACGCGGACATTGCTCAGTACATAAAATAATCCGCCCAAGGATAGCGGATTCAACCACCAAGCTACGGCAATGCCAACAGCGAGAACATCGCTCCGGGCAGAGCGGGAAGCGCCTGTAGTCAGAAACCAAATGACCGGTGCCGAAACAAAAAGCGTGATCAGCAATCCGATAATCCAACCGATGCCGCCGTAAAAATCAGTGGCGGGTTTTGTCACTACATTCGAGCGGGTGGACTTGCCAGGAATGCTGGGCTGTATGGCAGTTGTGGACATAAAACCTCTGAGTGAAAAATGATTGGGTAAGTGTAACGCGGATTGGTTAATAGATAAATGAGAAAAGACGAACAAGGATAACTTATGAACGTCCGCCCTCGTCAATTCTTACTCGGTCGGCAGGTTGCTCCGGCGAATCCATCCGTGAGGATGTCCCCTTCCCAAACTCCGGGTTTGTTCCCAACCATGACCACTGCTGCAGAAAATTTATCATCAAATTGAAAGGGATTCCTTGCATCTGCCTGACCAGATTCGCCCGTTCAAGTTGTATAATCCAGAAAATGCAGAACACGCCGCTCCTCATACCCTGGTTCATCTCTGTAACCCTCACATTTCTCATGGGAATTTATGCCTTCCGTTTTAGAAGGCAATTGGCGGCAATCCCCTTCATCATCATGTGTTTCCTTGCCACGTTATGGGCGGCAACCTATATCTTTGAACTCGGCAGTGTCTCTCTTATCGTAAAAATATGGGCTGTAAAGATCGGGTACATCGGCGTGATCGGTGTACCACTTTCGTGGACGGCCTTTGCCCTGGCGTATTCCGGTCATGGCGACTGGCTGACCCGGCGCAATATCCTGCTGGCATTGATCTTCCCAGTCATTACGCTTTTTGTCGTATTTACCACTGACATTCACCATTGGTTCTTCACCAAACTCGACACCTTCGTGGATGAAGTCTCCGGGCTGACTCTGATCTGGAACCCGCTTGGATGGTGGTTCTGGCTGCATGCTATTTACATCTATGGCATCCTTGTATTCGGCACTTACTTTCTGGTGCGGGAGTATTGGAATAAAAAGGATATGTACCGCTCGCAGGTACTCATCAACATTCTGGCGGTCCTGCTACCCTGGGTCTCGAACGGAATCGTGATCGCCGGGTTGATGCCGGTGCGCATCGATATTACCTCGGTCATGTTCTCCGTCTCGATCATTATCCTGGGATTGGGCTTTTTTCGCTACGGCCTGCTGGATATCGTACCGGTTGCACACCGGGCTGTGTTCGACAGCCTTTCCGATGCCGTGATCGTGCTCGACCCCTATTTGCGCGTGGTGGAACTCAACCCGGCCGCACTGGAGCTATTCAGCCTGAAGGAAAAAGAAGTCATTGGAAAGCCGTTTCAATCCACCTTCCGGCCCTACATTCAACTCGACGAGAGCTCCCTGAAAAAGCACGGCTACCATCGCGAGCTCATCATTGAAAACTATGGCGGCCCCATTTTCTGGCTCGATCTTTTCATCAGCACTCTGCGTGATTCATCCGGCCAGAGCGGAGGGCATATCGTCACCCTGCGTGATGTGACCAACATCAAGGAAAACGAATCCGCGCTGGCCATCGCACGCGACCAGGCCATGCAGGCGGGCAATTTCAAGACTCAGCTTCTGGCAAATGTCAGCCATGAATTGCGAACTCCGCTGGGAGTCATA
Organism: Anaerolineales bacterium; assembly: GCA_016789225.1. Lineage (GTDB taxonomy): Bacteria > Chloroflexota > Anaerolineae > Anaerolineales > Villigracilaceae > Villigracilis. Next base: position 13,176 of record JAEURI010000011.1, on the reverse strand, counting down.
ATGGGATACACAGACATGCTCGTGCGTAAATCATATGGCGAGCTGAACGAAAAACAGGTCAGCGTTCTGGGGCGCATTCGCGACAGCACACAATATCTCGACGGGCTCGTCTCGGAATTGCTCGACCAGGCCCAACTGGACAGCGGCAAATTAAAACTCTCTGAAAGGTCTTTTGAACCGCGCGAAGTGCTTGGCAAGACATGCAACCAACTGAGCGTATTGGCCGAGGCGAAACGGCTTTCATTCAGCGCAGAAATATCCGAAGATATGCCGATATCCATCGTCGGTGACAGCCAGCGCTTGAAACAGATCCTCGTCAACCTCATCAGCAATGCCGTAAAATTTACCGAAGAAGGCGGCATCAGCGTCAAGATATACAAGTCTGCGCCGAATGAATGGAAGATGCAGGTCAGCGATACCGGACCAGGCATTTCGCCGGAAGCCATGAAGACTATTTTCGAGCCGTTCAAACAATTGCCCGAAGCCAACAGAATCCTGCGCAAGGGATACGGTCTGGGGCTCTCCATCACGAAACAACTCATCAAACTGATGGGCGGGGATGTTACGTTGGAAAGCGAGCCCGGAAAAGGCACCACCTTCACCGCCACCCTGCCGCTCATCATCCCTGTCGAACAAACCCAAGAATAAGCCTCGGGTGTGGAGAAAGGCTTGAGTAAGGGAAACAGCCAAAAGTCCAAGAATGAGGCGGGGCGTTTTTCATCCGCAAATTTTCGCGAATAAGTTGAATTTGAATAAGTCATGTAAAATCAAGGGATGGATTCATATCTTCGTTCCAGGCTTGATCTTTCCATCGCTTCCCGCCAGACTTTGAGCGGACTCAGCCACGAGGAGGCGTTTCGCCTCTTCAACGGATTCTACGAAGGCTGGCCCGACCTTGTGGTGGACGTGTACGGGCGCACGCTGGTCATTCATGATTATGCCGAAGGGCCAGACCCAAACGCCATTCGTGAAATTGCCGAACATATAAAAATCGCTTATGACTGGCTGCATGCTGGGCTGGTCAAAACGCGCAACGGTCTGACACAGGACGAGAAGCGCGGCATTCTGTTGTTTGGCGAAAAACCCGACCGCAAGATCCGCGAGCATGGCATCTGGTATGCGCTCGACCTGACCATGAATCGCGATGCAAGCTTTTATCTCGATACCAGCAACCTGCGCAAATGGCTCATCGAGAATATGCGCGGCCAGACCGTGCTGAACACCTTTGCGTACACCGGCAGTTTGGGCGTGGCCGCCCTCGCAGGCGAAGCGGAACAGGTGGTGCAGACCGACCTCAACCGTCAATTCCTCAACCTGGCCAAAGACTCGTATTCGCTCAACGGTTTCCCCATTCGCAAACAGGATTTTCTCGGCCAGGACTTTTTCCCCGTCATCGCAAGATTCAAGGGCAACAAGCAGTTATTCGACTGCGTCATCATCGACCCGCCTTTTTTCTCATCCACCTCACGCGGCAAAGTGGATTTGGAACATGAAAGCGAACGGCTCATTAATAAAGTCCGCCCGCTCATCAAGGATGGCGGCGTTCTGATCAGCATCAACAATGCGGTCTTTCTCAGCGGCGGGGAATATATGCAGTCGCTCGAACATCTCTGCAAGGACGGCTATTTGAACATCCGTGAGTTGATCCCCGTGCCGGAGGAGTTCATCGGCTTCGAGCGGGTTGGAAAGCCCATCACCGACCCCGCACCCTTCAATCACTCGACCAAGATCGCGGTGTTGGATGTGAAGCGAAAATGACCGGCGAAACCGACCTCACCAAATTATTACATGACATGAAGCCCGAACTCCACGAAGGCGAGTTTATCTATAGCCTCGCCCCTTCGCTGCAAAAGGCCTTTGAGCTTGAAGCGCTTTGCATCTTTCAAGAAGCGGAAGGAGTCACGGTCATCCTGCCGAAAGGCAAAGCGGACGAAGCCGCCCTGTCCTACTCCGTTGTCTGCGCGTGGATCACGTTAACTGTGCATTCCTCGCTCGAAGCCGTCGGCCTGACCGCTGCTGTCAGCAAGGCATTGACCGAAGCTGGGATAAGCTGCAACGTGGTAGCGGCCTATTACCACGACCATATCTTCGTCCCTATTCAAGATGCGGATCGTGCCATGCAGGCTTTGCTTACGTTATGTGAGTGACAAATTTTTTGTAACTATATCTGACAGATCACACGGCTCAACACGGAATCACTATTATTCAGAGTAACCTTAATTGACTAACGCTTTAATGTGTCATGCTGAGCGATAGCGACACATGCGCTGCAGTGCGGTGAGCATCTCTACAACCATCCCAGAGACCCTTCGTTACACTCAAGGTGACATTAAATCCTTGCCCCCGTGTACAAAAAGAGGAAATATCATGAACCCAAAACAACTCATTGAACAATTCTGGAAGACAATGGAAGGCAACGACTTTTACGCCGTGGCGCAACTCCTGCACGACGAATTCACCCTCGAATGGCCGCAATCTGGCGAGCGAGTTCGCGGGCCGGAGAATTTTGCAGCGCTCAATACGGCTTATCCCGCCGAGGGAAAATGGAGTTTCATCATTAATTCAATTGTCGCTGATGGAGCTGTGGTCGTCAGCGATGTCTCCGTCTCGGACGGCAAGCTGCATGACCGTGCCATCACCTTCTCCACCATCCGCGACGGCAGGATTTGGAAACAGGTCGAGTACTGGCCTGAGCCGTTCGAGGCTCCTGCGTGGCGGGCAGGGTGGGTGGAGAAGGTTTAAATTACGGCCTCCACGAAGGTGCGTACCAGTCATAATCTGTTGATAGACCAGGGGCCTGCAGCATACTTTGATTCAGGGTGGCAAGATCGATCAGGAACAGATGGCCGCCCGAAGCAGATGTGGTTTCTTCCACCAGCAGGTATTTTCCATTGGGCGAAAAAAGCAGGCGACCCACGGTGTTTCCCTTATACAGCAAAGACAAATTCTCCCCAGTTCGGCGGATGACATATACCTCTGCACTTGGTTCTGCATTTGTCAGGTTGTAATAGTTGAAGGCCAGCAAACTTCCATCCGGTGACCAAATTAGCGGGTAGATCGAGCCGCCAGTAAATTGGGCAATCGTCGCGGCATTCGAGCCGTCAGGCTGCATCACCTTAAGAGAATGGAGCTGCATGTTAATATCCAGATCATCATAGGCGAGGAATTTCGCATCCGGTGAAACGACGAATTGAGACTTTGTCAGCGCGGCCTCGAACATGGGGCGTGCCTGCCCATCTTCAGCACGGACAAGATAAACGCTTGTGGATGTGCCCGGCAAGGCCGAACGCATGAGAATACTGTCGGTAAACCATCCATCCATAATGTAAGGACGCCCTGCCGCAGGCAGGCCCACCGCAACGCTTTTCAATCCCGAACCGTCCGGATGAACGACATGGACATCCTCACCGCCCACACCATCCTGCGAGCGGAAGGCAACCCACGAACCATCGGGCGACCAGAACGGCGGGTCGAGATAGGGTGCCTGCGCAATGGCCTTCCACGTTTTTGCGTCGGCATCGAAGATCCACAATTTCGTCGGCGTGCCGCTTGGTTCGTCGGAATACGAGAAGGCTGCGAACTTTCCATCCGGCGACCAGCTCAAAGCATTGATGGTGAAGTTGAAGGGGAAGGGAGCGGGGATTTTTTCCAACGGCGGGCAATTCGCAGAATCATAGACACAAACCCCGGATACCTTCACCAACTCGATAGCTTGACCTTGCTGCCGCGGCTGGAGGAAGAAATACAACTCCCCCGCCTCCTCTGCCGACGTTGGGCCCGATTCTGTTATGACAGGGTTGGATTCCGCTGGAGCCTGACTCGTCGCCTGCACCACGCCTGGAATTGCAAAAAGAGATGCATCGAGTGCCCCATCCAATACCATGCTTTCAACCGCTCGTTCAGCTTGCAAAGTCGTCCCGCCGCCCTTGCCAAATTCCTGCATCTTTAAGATCAAGCCGGTTTGTGTATCAAGCCAGGCCTTCCATGAAGGTAAACTGTTTTCGATGAATGTCCATTCCACGATCACAGCTCCACGCCCGGCAACCAAGTCGGTCCCAACCGGTTTGAACGTTCCAATATTCTGGGCCATATCCGATGGAAAAGCAAGCTGAGAAAGCGGTGTGCCGATCTGCCCCCATATCGGATTTGGATAAGCCGTCCCAGGTTGAAGAGGGGGAATATACTGCCCCGCCCGGGCCGAATCAGGAAAGGCAAATGTCTCTGCAGAGCCAGTGTTCAAATTGGTATTGTAGATGGTCGAACCATCGCTGATCTTAATGACCTGATCGGCAATGCCAGGGAATCCGTTCACTTCCACGCGGTAGCGGCTGGTGATCGGGTCAAGCCAGACCTGTTCTTTAACAGTCTGCGTCGAGCCGTCTGGCAAATAATAGATGACCGTGCCGCTCATTTGCAGGGTCGTCCAGTGAGCAGCGCTTTCGAGCATGGCTTTTTGAATCTGCTCCGGTGTAGACTCCAAGCTCAGGTTAAAAGGAGCAGGCGTCACGTTAAAGAAAGAGGCGGGAGTGGCCGAAGGAGAGGAACAGGCCGTCAGGAAAAGCAAAGTCAAAAGAAGGAATCGTTTCATGAGATCTCCTATGAGGGAGGACGAGCATACAATCAAAAAGTTCCCGCTGGCTTTCGGCAGCGGGAACTTTGCGTTCAGGTTGTTACGGGGTCGGTGTGGGGGTCGGCGTCTCGGATGGTGCCAGTGTATTAGTGCTGGTCGCAGTCGGGGCATCCGGCGTGTTGGTGACGGTGGGCGTCTCGCTAACTACAGGAACTGTGTTGGTAACCGTCGGTGTGCTGGTGGGTCCGGTCGTTGCCGTAGGCGTTGCGCTGACTGGAGCCGTCGTGTTGGTGGCTGTTGGGTTCGTTGACCCGGATGAAGACGCGTTGTAAATGATGGGAGCCGTCCACATGGCGCGGTCGCCGGTAGCTGGCCCGGTGGAGAGGACGGTGAGAATGAACTTCACATCCTTTCCGGCCAGTGAAGAAAGGTCAATGTCCGCATTGTAAACTCCGCCTTCGTATTTCTCCACAAAGGCCCAATGGGTCTGAATGGTGGAGGTTCCGGCGAGGGAGTAATCGAGACGGAAGACAACATAGCAGGAGGTGGCGCCGTTTTCGCAGCCAACCGTGGCGCGGAATTTATCGCCAGCCTTCACTTTATACACCGGGAAGATACCCTGAATGTATCCGTTGTTCACATTTTGTGGAAAGGTCAGCAAACTGGTGCGGCTATCGGTCGTGCCATTCTCGAGCTTGGACGGATTTTTGATGAGCATAAAACCCTTGGCATCGTTATCCGTTCCAGGGCACGGCAGTTGACCGGCTCCGCTATACCAGGTGGCTGTACAAGCATTCGCAGCAAAGTCGAAGCTGGTGCCTGCCACAGGTGTGACCGTTGCCGGTTGTGTTCCTGCTGTGGCCGTGGCGGTCGCCGTGCCTGGGTTGATTCCGGTACCAGAAACCTTGATCTCGACCCAGAAGGACTTGGTTCCAGCCGAGCCAATACCAAAAGGAACGCCAGTATTGTTCTTGAGCTTCCAATATCCGCGATAGGTGCCTGCGGTGGTGGGAGAGGTCAATTGGAGGGTTACATCCACCGTCTGACCGGGTGCGACCGTGGTCGGGATGAGGGCAGAATCGGGGCCGCCCATCTTTTCGCCGGTGTCGAACATGATGCTGTAGTTCGTCCAGGTGCAGGTACCAACATTCTTCAAGCGCCAGGTCTTGTTAAAGCCGATGCCAGGTGCAAAGGAGGTACCATCGGGCACAGAAACATCGGAGATGAACTGAGCACGGTCACAGGCATTGGGCTGGACGGTTCCGGTCCTGGTCGGTGTGATGGTAGGCGGTGTTCCCGTCACCGTCGGTGTGGCGGTGGAAGTGGTACCGCCTCCCGCGCGGGAGATGACCGGGTTCACCCATAAGGCACGGTCACCTGCCGGGGAACCATAGGCAGAAACCAGGAGGATAAACTTGACATCCTGATTGGCAAGGGGACTCAGGTTGACATTGACGTTATATGTCCAACCTTCATATTTTTCGCGGAAGGTCCATAAGGTCTTGACCGGCCCGGTTCCGATCTGATAGTTCAGGCTGTAGGCCACATAACAGGTCGTGGCGCCTTGTTCACAGCCGATGGTCGCCTGGAAGCGATCCCCATTTTGAACGCGGAAGGCAGGGTAGGATGCCTGAACATATCCATTGGTGATATTGTTCGGAGCAAACAATAAACCCGCCTGGGCCGAAGTCACACCGCTCTCAAGTTTCGGCGCGGACTGACTTAAACCAAAGCCGTTGGCATTTCCATCTGTTCCAGGGAAGGTCAAAGCGCCGACTCCGCTCGACCATGCAGCCGAAGCAGCATTTGCGGTAAAGTCATAGCCGGTCCCGGCAGAGGAGGCCACATAGATCTCAACCCAGAAGGATTTATTGGCTGTGGAGCCGATGCCAAAAACAGCACCTTGCGCGCTCTTGAACTTCCAATATCCAAAGTAATGGCCGGCCGCACTGGGCGAGGTCATGTCCACGGTGATATCCACAGTCTGGCCGGGGTTAACAGTGGTCGGCAAGGCAAGCGAGGCGGGTGCTCCCATACGTTCCCCACTATCGAAGATCAGGGAAACATCGGCGCTGCTCCAGGCGCAGGTTCCGATATTCTTGATACGCCAGGTTTTCTTGAATGCTGTGTTCGCGGCAAAATTAGTACCATCCGGGATGGTGACATCCGCAACGAACTGTGCCCAATAGCAGGCCGCAGCACTTGCGGTGGATGTTGCTCCCGGCGTGAGGGTCAGCAGAACCGCCAGTAAAAGCAACATCGCAGTAAAGCGGGTTACAGGTTTCATTTCTTCCTCCATCAGTCACTACAGAAATAATGACGAAAATTACTTTGAAAAGTTCCGTATGACTATACGCTACCCTCTAGTATAACTTTTCTTTAACAAATGTTCAATAATGAAACCAAAACAATTTCATGGTCAATTTCTCCTATTTTTAGCCTGCTCCAACCATACACTATAATCGGCCCATGCGCACGATCCTGCATCTCGACCTGGACGCCTTCTACTGTTCGGTCGAAGAAATCCAAAATCCCGATTTACGCGGTAAGCCTTTCGCCGTTGGCGGCAAGCCCGATGAACGAGGTGTGGTTGCATCCTGTTCGTATGCCGCCCGCGCGTTGGGAATCCGCAGCGCCATGCCCATGTCTCGCGCGGTGCGTTTGTGCAGGCATCTGATCATCGTGCCCGGCAGGCATCATCTTTATAGTGAATATTCCGAAAAGGTGATGGAAAAATTACACAACCTGACTCCCCTCGTGGAACAGATTTCCATTGACGAAGCCTTTCTCGACATCTCGGATATTTCCCAACCCGCCGCCCGCCTCGCACTCGACCTGCAAACTGCCATACGAACCGAGCTGAATCTACCCTCGAGCATTGGCATTGCGTCCAACAAACTCGTGGCAAAGATCGCCACCGAGGTCGGCAAAAAGTCCAGCAAAAAGAAGAATGAGCCGCCGTTCGGCTTCACCGTCGTCCCTGCCGGTGAAGAAGCAAAATTCCTCTCTCCCCTACCCGCAGATATGCTCTGGGGTGTGGGTCCCAAAACGAACGCAAGATTAGCCGAGCTTGGCATTCATACCATAGGCGATATCGCCAACTGGCCCGAAAAAGAATTAGTCAGTTTATTCGGCGAAAACGGACGCGACCTCTGGCAGCATGCGCATGGCATCGACAGTCGCCCGGTCAGCACCGAATCTGAAACCAAATCTATCAGCCAGGAAACCACCTTCAACGTGGACATCAGCGATGAGAAGACGCTCGAAAAAACATTGCGCGAACAGGCACACGAGGTGGCCCGGCAATTACGCAGAAACGACCTCGCCGGGAAGACCGTAAAGATCAAGATCCGCTGGCCCGATTTCACCACGCTGACCAGGCAAGTCACATTACCTACCTCCACTGACAACGAAGACGAAATTTATCGCGCGGCGGTCAAACTGATGAACACCGTCCGAAAGCCAAATCAAGCCGTGCGCCTGCTCGGAGTCGGTGTCAGCGGAATCGGAGCCCCGGTCCGTCAACTCAGCTTATGGGACGTGGGAAGCGAAAAGTCCCGCAAGTTGCAGGAAGTGGTCGATCAGCTGCAAGAGAAATATGGGAAGGATGTCATCAGAAAAGGGTAGAAATATTGGTATTTTCCCAAAGTGGGTATATGTCATAATTTGACATATACCCACTTTATATTTAACCAGGATGTGACACATGACCAACACCGCCACCCGCCTCATCACACTCATTTTCCTTCTGCAAAACCAGCCGAATCAAAAGGCTTCGGAATTGGCAGAGAAACTTGGCGTTTCCTTGCGGACCATCCACCGTTATTTCGAGATGCTGGATGAAATGGGAATCCCGGTCTACTCAGAGCGCGGACCTTATGGCGGATTTTCGCTTGTGCGTGGATACAAAATGCCACCATTGGTTTTTACGTTGGAAGAAGCCGTCACGGTGGTTTTGGGAACTGGTCTGGTGCAGGAATTATGGGGCGATTTGTATCGTGAAGCCGCGCACGGGGCGCTGGCAAAATTGGAAAACTTGCTGCCCGAGGAACAAGTCCGCGAGGTGGCATGGGCACGCGGGTCGCTGATGGCAACAGGAATGAATCGCGCCGACCTGAAAACGCAAACTCCCATCCTCGAAAAACTACGCCGCGCCATCCGTGAGCACCGCAGTGTGAGCATGAAGTATCAGGGCAATCAGGTTCCACATCCCGCCGAGCGCGGGCTGGACCCGTATGGGCTTGTTCACCGTTGGGGCTGGTGGTATGTGATCGGGTTTTGTCATGTGCGCAAGGAGATCCGCACCTTCCGTGTCGACCGCATTTCCGAAGTCGCGTTGTTGGATATCCCCTTTACTAAATCTCCCGACTTCGACTTGCAGGAATATATAAAGAATGAGATGCAGGCACAGCCGCAGGTCACCGCCCGCCTGCGCTTTGACCCTGCATCTGCAAACATCGTCGCAGGAAATCATTCCTATTGGGGGACGGTTGAACCACAAGCGGATGGCTCGGTGGACGTCACATTCCCCTACCCCACGCTTGAATGGGCAGCGAGCACAGCATTGGCCTATGGTCCCGCTGTGGAAGTGCTGGAGCCGCAAGAATTAAGAATCATGGTCGCGGAATGGCTTGAGGCAACCGCAAGGAAATACACACCATGAACAGCAAAACGATCGACTGGCTTTTACAAGGTGAGCCCTGGGTCGTGTATCGCACACGGGTCGATTTGCTCGAACAGCCGCAGAATGATTCGCAAGTGATGGCAACACGCAAAGCAATGCTAGCAGACTCAAAGATCAAAGCCTTGTTGACAGAATTGAACAACTGGCCTGGCACTGTATTAAACAGTCATAAATCCGCAAGCCAGTCATTTCATAAATTGAGCTTCGTCGCAGATTTGGGATTGACCATCAGCGACCCACCAGTGAAAAAGATCGTGGCAAAAGTGATGAAGCATCGATCCAAACAAGGTCCCTTTCAACTGCCCATGAATATCCCTGAACACTTCGGCGGCAGCGGAAACGATGAATGGGCCTGGGCCTTGTGTGATGCGCCGATTATTGTCTCGTCCCTGATCAAAATGGGGATGTTGCATGACCCGCGCGTGCAAACTGCAATCGAATATTTGAATGGTCTTATCCGCGACAACGGCTGGCCCTGCGCCGTCTCACCGGAGTTGGGAAAATTCCGCGGGCCTGGGCGCAAGGATGACCCCTGTCCGTATGCCACGCTGGTCATGTTGAATGTGTTGGCACACGTGCCGGAACTGCACGAGAGCAAATCTGCCAAGATCGGCGTGGAAACTTTGCTGTCACTTTGGGATAACAGCAAGGAAGAACATCCCTACATGTTCTTCATGGGCACAGACTTCTGCAAGTTAAAAGCGCCACTCTTCTGGTACGACATTCTGCACGTCTTGGATATCTTGAGCCATTTCAAACCGGCGCGGAAAGATAAACGCTTCAAGGAAATGGTGAGCCTCGTCGAATCAAAAGCCGATGGGGATGGCCGCTATATCCCCGAATCCGTGTGGACGGCATGGAAGGATTGGGACTTCAGCCAGAAGAAAATCCCGTCACAAGGGCTGACGTTTTTCGTACAACGAATTTCGAAAAGGAGCGGTGCAAGCTAACTGTCCTTTGAAAGGAACAAAATGAAACGCAAAATGATCTTCATCCTATTGGGGGTGCTTCTACTTGTCATCGGAGTGGTCGCGGGTGGGTTTTGGTACATGTCCACCCAGCCATTGTATAAACCTGGCATGGTACGGGAGATGGGCGCGGCGCTCACACCTCCCGACCAGCCAGATGGTAGTCAAACGTGGCTCGTCGCATCAAACATCGAACTCACCCACTTTGCCGTGGGAGAAGGCCGAAACGTTTTGGTCATTCACGGCGGGCCAGGGATGCCGTTCCTCGAACCCATGAGCGGACTCGCACCGCTGACTGGCGAATTCCGCTTTCACTACTACGACCAACGCGGCTGTGGCGAGTCCACGCGCCCGATTGACCGCTTCGAGTCGCAGAACATGTATGAAAACATGATGACACTCGACCGCACCCTGGGCTTGGGAGCGCAAATCGCAGACGTCGAGCGCATCCGACAGATTTTGGGCGACGACAAGTTAATTCTGATTGGACATTCATGGGGCGGCTTCCTGGCTTCGCTTTATGCGGCGGAATTCCCTGAACATGTCGAGGCATTGGTCTTGATCTCACCTGCAAATATGCTGGTCATGCCACAGCCAGACGCAGAAAGCGACTTGTTCGCCTCTGTGCGTGAAAAACTGCCCGCCGATCAACAAGCGGAATTCGACGAGTTCATGGCAGAGTATATGGATTTCAATGCGCTCTTCCAAAAGTCGGAAGAAGACCTGGTGGGGATGAACGAGCAATTCGGGGAGTATTACGTGCAGGTTGTGGACGTCCCCGCTCAGATGCCAGCGCAGGGAAAATCCGGCGGCTGGATGATATGGGCTCAATATCTCAGCATGGGTCAACAGCATGATTACCGCGCCGCGCTGAAAAATGTCACCGTGCCAGTACTGGTCATGCATGGCGCGAATGACCTTCAAAGCGAAGCCGCCAGCCGCATGTACGAAGAGGCATTTCCCAACACACAATTTGTCGTGATCGAAAACGCAAGTCACTTCTCATTCGAAGAACAACCTGATGACTTCGCCAGGCTCATCGAGGAATTTCTGTCAACATTGGAATAGTCAAAAGGCATACTATGAAAGACAACTACGAAATCAAAACTGTAGACGCAAGCAACGTGGATGAAGCCGGGTTCTTCTGCTACATGAGCAAGCGCAAAGAACCGGGTTACAAACAAAAACGCGACTGGCTCGAAGCACGGTTTGCCGAAGGGATGAAGATCAAGGTCATCCACGAGATCGGCGGGCGCGACACTGCTTTCATCGAATATATTCCTGGCGAGTTTGCATGGCGCGCGGTCCACGCCAAGGGCTACATGGTCATTCACTGCCTGTGGGTGGTGGGAAAAGGCAAAGGCAAGGGCTATGGAAAAGTCCTGATCGAAGAATGTATCAGGGATGCCCGCGCACAAAAGATGAAAGGCGTTGCCATGCTCACCAGCAGCCACACCTGGCTCGTTGGCAAGGAAATCTTCGAGCGCAACGGATTCAGCGAAGTGGATTCAGCGCCGCCGTCGTTTCAATGGATGGTCAAGCGCTTCGGGTCCGCGCCGGAGCCGGGTCTTCCATCTGATTGGGAGGAGCGCGCTCGGGCCTTCGGTCGTGGGTTGACGGTCATTCGCACCCCGCAGTGCCCCTACATCGAAAACGCGACGAGTGGCATTCTATCCTTTGCGGAAGCGCGCGGCATCAAATCCAGGGTGGTAGAGTTGAAATCTGCCAGGGAAGTGCAGGAGCGTTCTCCGTTTGCCTACGGCGTCTTCGGCACGGTCCTGGACGGCAAGCCTCTCGCCTATCAATATCTGCTTGAAAAAGATTTCGACAAACTGCTTCAAGAAAGGAGCAAAGGAAAATAACATGAAAACTCTCGACCTGAAGAAACAGCTCAAATATTTGTATCAGCCCTCGGCGAAGAAGATCGAGGCGGTGCAAGTTCCAAACCTGCAATTCGCCATGATCGACGGCTATATCGAGAAAGGTTCCGAGCCGGGCAAGTCACCTGCCTTCGCCAATGCCACCATGGCATTGTACAGCTTGTCTTACACGCTTAAGTTCATGTTCAAGAAGCGCAAGACCAACGCTATTGAATATCCCGTCATGGCTCTGGAGGGTTTGTGGTGGGTGGAAGACGGCAAGTTTGATATCTTCAAAAAAGATAACTGGTTCTACACACTTATGATCCTTCAGCCGGAGATCGTTACACCGGAGATCTTCGAAGAGGCGCGTGAGCAAGTCCGAAAAAAGAAAGGCGATAGCGAGCATCTATCAAAAGCCAGGCTGGCTTATTATGAAGAAGGCTTATGCGTGCAAACCATGCACATCGGACCCTACGACACAGAACCCGCCACTCTCGAACGGATGCACGAATTCATGGCCGAGAACGGCTTGAAAGATAACATTGCCAGCCCAAATGGTAGGCATCACGAAATCTATCTCAGTGACCCGCGCAAGGCTGCACCTGATAAAATGAAGACGGTGTTAAGACATCCGGTTGTAAAAGTTTGAAGGTCTGAAAGTTAAAGCGTTTGGACGTTCAAACCTTCGAACATTCAAACGAGGAATCCATGAACTGTTTTTACCATCCCAGCTCTCCTGCCATTGGCACATGCAAATACTGCCAGCGTGGACTTTGCTCCGATTGTGCCGCCGTCGTGGATGACGTGATTGCCTGCAAGAACCGCCACGAGGATGAAGTTCACAAATTTGAAACGCTGGCAGCCCGCAACCTCTTCCAATCGGAACGGGTCGGCTCGGTCTATATGAGGAACTTCACTTTCTACGGTCTGGTCGGCCTGGCCTTTGTGGGTTTTGGCTGGTGGCAGTTGAAATGGCTCGGATTGCAAGCCGCCTTATTCATGGCCCTGGGTGTTTTTCTTTTGTATGCAGCGATTGCTAATTATTTAGAGGGTAGAAAATATAAATAGCCGCAACTCTTTTCGCCTGTCTGC
>JAEURI010000229.1 GCA_016789225.1 Anaerolineales bacterium | reverse complement strand
AGCATAATAAAAAGGAGAAATTGAAATGGAACTTTTATCTGATTTTTTTGCATGGGCTTGGGCGCGTCATCACAACGTGTTGAGTTGGTACATCCGCCCGTTGTTTATCCTCCCTTATATCTACTTCGCCTACAAGCAAAGTTGGAAGGGACTTGTCGTGACCGTGATCGCACTTGCTACCAGCATGTTTTGGTTCCCTGCTCCGGAAACGATTGACCCTGCAGTGGAGCAATTCCTGCAAGCCGAACAAGACTATATCTTCGGTGCATGGGGTTTAGGCAAAGTTTTACTCACCTTAACCGTGCCTGCTTTCTTTTACTTCCTCGCACTGGCATTCTGGAAGCGCTCCTGGTGGTGGGGTGTGGCAGTCATCAACCTTGCGGCGTTGGGTAAGATCGCTTGGAGCGTTGCTGAGGGCGGCGAGTCTGGCTGGGCGGTACTCATCCCTGCGGTGATCGGCATGTTGATCTGTGACGCGGCAGTATATCTCGGAGTCAAATTTATCCATAACCGACAGGTGCAAAAGCAACCTCATAAAGTTTAACAAGGAATAAACAATGGCTATCTTTACTGGTTATTCAACAAATGGCGTACCCTACGCCAAACTCAGCGACAGTGGCCCTGCATTGGTGGTTTTCACAGGTTCCGAGTTGGAGCACCAACCGCCGACAAAAACCGCACAGCAGGGATTTTATCTCGGGCTAAAACGGCTCACCCAAACGCACAGCATTTACCTCACCAGCCGCAAACAGAACCTTCCCAAAGGCTACACTGCACAGGATATGAGCAGCGACTTCGCAGAGATGATCCGCAAAGACATCTGCAGACCCGTTCACATCATGGGCATGTCCAGCGGCGGATCGAGCGCAATGCATTTGGCAGCCGACCACCCTGACTTGGTCAACAAGCTGGTGCTGGCGATGACAGGCTACCGCCTCAACCCTAACGGAAAGCTGGTTGCTGAACTTTGGCGTGATCTTGCGCTGACGGAAAATTGGCCCGCGTTATACCAGCGCATGGGCATCGACGTTGCCGAAGGTTCCACGCCCGAATGGGTCACACGTCTGATGATGCGCCTGTTCGGCAAAATGCTGCTCGGCACACCGAAAAGCGGCTCCGACTTTGCCATCGTCCTCGACTCGGATATCAACCTGGATGTGGCGGGAAAACTCCCGTCCATTCGTCAGCCGACCCTCGTGATCGGCGGCGAGAAAGATCCATTCTACGGTGCCGACAACATCCGCGAGACGGCTCGCCTTATCCCGAACGCCAAACTCCGTCTGCTCAAGAATGGCGGCCACGCTGTGGTCAAAACACAGACAAAGGCTTTTGAAACTGAGATTCTCAAGTTTCTGCAAAACTAAACTTCATCATTGCGAGGAGGATCGTCCTCCTCGCAATGATGAAAATTGCATTCACTCTGGCTCTCAGTAGAGTTGTTACCGCAATTGCGTTGGGTGTTGAACTGCCTCTCCAGCTTATCGGTAAGAGCACGTTTAAAGTGAGATCAACAATCAACTGCTGGATGAATTACCTACCCCATATCGCAGCGTGATCACTTTAATTGACGCGCATGAGCTGAATTACGCCGAAGTTGCACATCTCTTGCATATCCCGCTGGGCACAGTAAAAGTCGCCTGGCCCGCGCCCATATGCAGATGAAGCATAAATTGGAGGGCAATTTGAATAGGTCACTTTCGTGGGAGGTGTGATTCAAGCGTACTGTCTTTTCAGCCCATTTGCAACCTCCACCAAGTGCGGTGATAGGCACGTGCCGAAAGATTTAACTGCCTCATCGCTGCTCGCATCAATGACCTTCAGGCTGAAGTTGGCAAAATTGCCTTTGTATACTGCATTGTAGAGAAAATCAATAGACGGGGAATTAGTCATTCATTTTCGAAAATAAATTCAACCCATTCGAGGGTTTGATTTTGTTGAAAGTTAAGGGCGATCTGATTCTCGAAGGTCAGATGCGATTCGTTTTTATTGCCATGAAGATAATGTTCAATGATTGTGGCAGACTTATGACTGTTCTTGATCGTCCAGTTCCCATCGCCGAACGGCACAATGCCAATGTGCTTGGATTCTCCGATCTCTTCATGATCGAGTGCCGCGACGATCAACATAACATCTGACTGTATAACATCTTTGTAGCCATTTGGTGTCGGCTTGCCGTCGAAGTGATGGGTGCGTAACGCCAGCAGAACTGTTTTGCCGTTTTCGATGCGTTCCCAGGATGGACTAAACCCTGCTCGTAGACCGCCCTGCCATTTCGCGTGGATCGGTTTGGTAGTGAAGTTCGCCTCTTTCCTAACGAGGGAGTTGATCCCGTTAAATTTGGCAATATGCCACGCTGACGGTTTTTCCCCGTTCTCGTCGCCGTCGAAGCAATGTAAAGAGCCGAGGCTGCCCGAAGCGACGCTGTCGAACCAGATGTCGATGGCAGAGTCCCAGTCATAGCCTGAGGAACTGTAGGTGGGCATGCCGAGTTCGCCGCATAAACTGCTGAAGAAGATTCGGCGATTGCTTTCAAGGTCGTAATCGCCAATGCAGTAGACAAGGTCATCGGGGCTGTGCAGGTCGTAATAATCAATGAGTAGAGGTGAAAGCCCGTAGTACATGATGACGAGCTCTGGATTCTCTTCTTTCATTGCTCCAACGATGACTTCAAGCCCTTTTTGCAAGAGACGTTCCCCGGCGAAGGTCATGTCTTGCGGGGCGGCGACATCGAGCGAGGGTAGTTCATACCCGAAGTCGAATTTGATCAGGTCGGGTTGATAGCGGCGAATGAAGTCTTTAGCACGTTGGCGTAATACCTCCTGCACTTTGGGTTGGGTCATGTCGAAGATGCCGTAATGAGAAGTTTGATGGTCGAGCCAGAGAGTTTTGCCTTCGTACGTTTGTAATAAGTGTGACTCGTCCAAGCCGAGCGCGGCAGGATTTTGACAGCGCAGAAACGCTGCCCACAAGCCGATGTTGTAGCCTTGAGCGCGGATGTCGTTGAGCAGCTTTTCAAAATTCGGAAAACGCTCTGGGTCATGTTTGAGTTCGCCGTGCATGCCTTCCCATTTGTCGTCGATGACGAAAGTCTTGGCTTTCATACCGGAGCGTTGGAGTTTACTGAAAATATCGCGCACGAGGTCTTCGGTTAATTGCTCGGGTGGCAGCGCCAGCGCAGACTCTACGCCCCAAGTATTGTATTGCGGCGCAAGCAGGACTTCTTGTTTTTTTGGTGAATGCTTTTTAGGCGCAATGAATTTCTCACGTAGCAAGACTTGATAATACTTACGAATGGCTTCGTGATAATTTTCGCCGAAGGTGACAAGCAAGTGAAAGCCGAAAGTATCGGGCTTGTGCTTCCATAAGTCGGTGCGGAGGTTGAGGATGGGGCTGATGCCGATCTCGCGGATTTCCAAACGGAAGTCACCTTGAGGTAATTTGGCAAGCCCCCAGCAGGCAGCTTCACTTTGTGCGGCTTTTGCGCCGATGGCATTCCACCGGTCGGATGTGTTGAAGGTGCAGAAGTAGTGTGCGGGCAAGCCCCATTGCTGTGTGAGACCCGGTCCACGCATGGCGCCGGAGCCTAGGACTGCGGTGGTGTTGATGCGCGAGTGCAAGTCTACGATGGGGCTGATATTGGTATTCATGCTCAAGCCGGGCACGACGGCGTAATGGCTGTACATGGATGGCTTGTAGGAATCGCCCTCAATGGCAGGGAAGTACACGATGCGAAGGAGGGCTAGGTCTGCGGGGAGGGTGAAGAGGAAAGGCTCGAGGGAGATAAAGTCTCGGTGGAAGGACCAGATCACAGTTAAGGAAGAAGCGGGGTTTTGTCCATGATAGGTGATGCAAATTTGGTCATCCTGAATTTGGTGCGTTGCGGTTGTAAATTCCAATTGAGCGGGGGAGGTGATGAGGAGGGGTTTGTGTTGAGCGCGGGAGATCAGGCGACGATTTTTGTCGTATAGCCAAACATCGTCGGTGTCGGTGTTCCATTCCCAGGTGTAGTGCGGGGCGGAAACCCGAATTTTGGGAAGGTCGGCATTAATTTTCACCATCAAAATACCTCAATTTGGGAATTACCTACTTGACAAGGGCATTATTTTTTTGTAGACTCATGTTACCGGTCACGTGAACGGTAACATTATATCAAATGACTCCAAATCGACCTACCATTCGCGATGTTGCCCGCCAGGCGGGCGTTTCTCACCAAACCGTTTCGCGCGTTATCAACGGCAGTGATGATGTATTGCCCGAAACCCGTGCGGTTGTTGAGGCGGCAATTGAAGAATTAGGCTACCGCCCGAGCGCCATTGCGCGTTCGATGGCACGTGGTTCAACGCACACTCTTGCGATCATTTCCCCCAATCTTACAGACTATACCTTTGCCAGTGTGATCGAAGGTGCCGAAGTGGAGGCTCGCCAGCATAATTATTTTGTGCTGTCTTCTTCGGCTTCAGACCCTGATGCCTTCCGCGGATTGGTGGATGAATTGGTGGGGCATCGCCGTGTGGATGGGTTGATCGTGATCAATCCGTATGCGGATGAGCGTTATCAGTTTTTGCCTAGAGATTTCCCCGTGGTTTTTGTGGGCGCGCGCTCGCATGATGAAGCGGTGTGCTCGATCTCACTGGATGATGAAAAAGTGGCGTATGAAGCCACACAGCATTTGATCTCGCTCGGTCACAAACGCATTGGGTTGGTGACCGGACCGATGGAAGAAGATTGTTCGCAAGACCGGCTGGAAGGTTTTCAACGCGCCTTGAAAGAAGCCGGAATTTCATTTGACCAGTCATTGGTATTTGAAGGGGATTGGTCGGCTTCTTCTGGCAGCGAAGCATTGATGGATTTCGTCCAGAAGGTCAACCTGCCAACGGCTGTCTTTGCCCAGAATGATCGTATGGCGATGGGTGTGATGCGTGCAGCACGGGATGCAAACCTAAAAGTGCCGGATCAACTCTCGGTCATCGGCGTGGACGATATGCCTTTGTCTTCTTATTTTGATCCGCCTCTGACGACCATGCGGCAGGATATGCCCCATATTGGCCAGGAGGCCATCCGAAAGTTGATCGACATTATTCAAAACAAGACCGTTGAGCAAAGCGTGCTTAAGTTACCGGCTCAATTAGTTGTACGTCATTCCACCGCTAAAGGAGGTGATTCGACTTCGTAATACCCTGAATGCCAAACCAACCTGATCGTATGATGATTTGTTCGTCCAATTCCAAGGAGAAGAATAAATGAAAAAGAATTTGCTCGTGAAGATCATGGGGCTGCTTGTCATTGCCTCTTTTATATTGGCAGCTTGTGCTCCCGCTGCTACCGAAGCCCCTGCTGAAACCGAAGCGCCAGCAGTGACGGAAGCCCCAGCGGCAACTGAAGCTCCCGCCACCGAAGCATCGAGCGCTGATGTTGATTTGCGCTGGCGCACACGCCCGGACAATCAGGAAGAGATTGACGTTTACAGCCAGATCAGTACCGAACTCGATGCCCAACTCGATGGTATCACATTAACCTATGAACCCGGTGGTTCCGAAGGTGCGAACTACCAGGATCAACTCCGCGCTGAAATTGCCGCCGGTACCGCTCCAGATGTCTTCTGGATCCCCGGAACCGACGTGGCTGATTTCGCCACCCGCGGCTTGATCCTTAACGCTGCCGACCTCGCTGATGCAACTGAAGGTTACACCGCTGCGAACTTCTATGAAGGACCAATGTTCCACCTGACCTACAACCCTGAAACCGCCGCTTCCGGCGACGGCTCGGGTGCGGTTTGGGGTTTGCCTCGTGACGTGTCTACCTTCGCGCTCTACCTCAACCTTGACTTGATCGCTGAAGCCGGTGCTGCGGATCCCCGCGAACTGGCTGCCAATGGTGAATGGGACTGGGAAGCCTTCCTCGAAGTTTCTCAGGCTACCCGCGCGCTCGGCTCTGACATTTATGGCTACGGCGCCTCTGCCTGGTGGGGTCCTTACGGTGTGTGGTTGAACGCCTCTGGCGGCGGCTTCTTTACCGAAGACCGTGCTGCCTGTGCGCTCAACAGCGAAGAGTCTCTTGCTGGTCTCGACTTCCAACGCTCACTCTATCAGGACTATGATGTTGCCGTGCCTTACGGCGAAGATCCCGAACCGGGTTTCCGCGCTGGTAAGGTTGCCATGTTCCAGAACGGACGTTGGGCTACCCCGGGCGTTCGTACCGTGGACTTCAACTGGGACGTTGTTGAACTGCCTGCCGGTCCCAATGGCACGCCGGGTAACTGGCTGTTCTGGGGCGCATATGTAATCAACGCCAACACCGAACACCCTAAAGAAGCTTGGGCTCTCGTTCAGGCTCTCACCACCGCTGAAACCCAGGGCAAAATCTCCGCTCTCGGCGCCAACATCCCCAGCCGTGTAAGCCAGGAAGCGCTCGATGCCTTCCTCACCTTCACGCCGCCCGCCAACAACCAGGCGTTCCTGAACGGCATCGCTCCCGACGCCGATCCGACCGCTGAAGGTCCGTTGTGGGCTGGTTCCTGGCCTGAGTTCGACAAGATCATGGGCCCCGCCATTCAAGGCGTGTTGACCGGTTCCACCACCGTGGAAGATTTTGGCACCACGATCTGTGACGAAGCCAACAAAGCCTTCAATCAATAAGTAACCCCTGTATGACTTGTGGGGCAGGTAGTACGTTGCCTGCCCCACTTTGCCCGATATACAAAGAAATCCCAAAGATTCAAACTGTTTTGCGCTTTTGAGATTTTTTTGTAAACGCACTGACGCCCAATTTCACGGAGATGAGAATATGACAGCTCAATCACGGATAGAAGCTCAGATGAATTTGATGCTGCGCATCCATGTTGTATGGCGCGGATTGGTTGCTTTACTGGCAGCGATCTCCATCGGGGTGATCTGGCAGAGAATGGTGGAAACGCCTGTATGGCAAAAAATTCTGTTTTCGTTTGTTTGTGTTTTAGTCATGATCTTCAGCGGTTATGGGGCATATCAGATCTCAAAGCGTAATCATGCCGGGCGTATGGTATCACTGACACTCGATTACCTTGGATTTGTTGTTTGCTTTGTGTTTGCCTTAAACGTGGGCGAATTTTTCATTGGCATCGATGCCCTCGGTGAAAATTTTGGGAAGGGCATTCCCTATCTGGGTATTACTGTGCTGGGGTATTTCCTTGGCATGTTGGAGGAATACTTCCCAACAAAGAACAAGGGAGCAGAAAACAGCCTCAAGACTGTTAGTAAATGGGTGATGTTGGGTGGTTTTGTGCTTTTCCTCTGGCAGGTGAATGCGCTTAATGGCATTATTTATTTCCTTGGCAAACTTGCCCAACCAAGCGGATCAATCGCAATTGGCGGATTGGTGATCTTCGGTCTCTCGCTCTGGTCCATGAGGCAACCGAACACCGCACAAGCTTTGAACGTCAAGACCGGGCATGAGCAGATCATCAATGGCTGGTTGTTCCTTTCGCCGAACCTGCTGGGTTTTCTTATCTTCTTTGCGGGGCCGTTACTGCTTTCGTTCTATTTTTCCTTTACCGACTCAGATGCCATCCGCACACCGAACTGGGTTGGTTTTGAAAACTACGCCAAGATCCTCAATATCAAATTTGTCACACTTGACTCGCCAGATCAACTTGCCCGTGATGTTGTTGATATCAAAGTCTATGACGAAGTGGGGCGCTTCACTTTTGGAAATACCGGGATACTTTTCGCCGCTGCCGATAAATTTTTCTGGCTCGCGCTTCGCAACACCTTGACCTTTGTGCTGTTCGCTGTTCCTCTGAGTGTGATCCCTGCTTTGGTCTTATCGAACATCCTCAATAGCAAACTGCCCGGCATGAAGTTTTACCGTGCTGTCTACTTTATGCCCAGTATCGCGGCTGTCGTCGGTATCTCCCTCGTCTGGCAATGGTTGTACAACGCGACCATTGGGTACATCAACTACTTCATTACATTGGGTATCGAGTTTTGGAACAACCTGTTCAACGTCGCTGTGGTTGACCCAAAGATCCAATGGGTCTCGGACGAAAAGACCGCCCTCCTTGCCATTATCATCATTGCCGCCTGGCAGACGATGGGCTTCAACACCGTGCTCTTCCTTGCCGGGTTGCAAAACATTCCTGGTGAACTTTATGAAGCTGCCACCGTCGATGGTGCCGGAGCCTGGAACAAATTCTGGGGCATCACCCTGCCCATGCTGGCGCCAACAACCTTCTATGTTGTTTCCACTACCACCATTCAAGCCATGCAGGTCTTCGAGCAGGTCTTCATCCTTATGAATCCCGCAGAAGGGCCGAACAACTCGACCATTACGCTGGTCTTGTATCTGTATCGTTCCGGCTTCCAGAACTTCCAACAGGGCTACGCCTCTGCGATTGCGTGGGTGCTCTTTATCGTCATCTTCGGTTTGACGCTGATCCAATTCCAGCGCCAGCGTCGCTCCAGCATTTACGAAAGCTAAGAGGAGACCAACATGAATATGAAATCGTATCGCTTCGTTCGTTTCCTGAATAACTTCGGTGTGTACTTCGTACTGACGTTCTTTGCGTTCGTTATGTTGTTCCCCTTCTTCTACATGCTCTCCACCTCATTCAAGATTCCCGCGGATACCTTCCGCTACCCGCCACGCATGTTGCCGCGTGACCCGGTCACGATACAAGTTGAAGGCTACGATGAGGCGCTTCCGCTTTACTTTGTGGAAGTGGACGGCGTGCGCAATGAGTATGCATTAGTCAAGAGCAACATTAAAGTCGGAACGTATGCCCCTGCTGACGATCTAACCAAAACTTTTGAACGTTTCCTCAGCGAGGTCAAACCAACTGGTGGCGTGATGAACCAGCAGAAGATCACTGTTAATGGTGAAGAAGTCAAACTCTTCGATGTGGAAGTGGATGGACAGGTCATCCCGATGATCCTCATCGAGCAGACCACGGTAGGGGAGTTCATCGACCCGCAAAATCCTGAGTCTGAGCCGGTCTTTCAAAATGTGCGCTTGAGCGAACCTGTGGAAAATGTCAGTTGGCATCCAGAGAACTACAAGGAAGTCATTGAACTCAATAACCTTGGGCGTGCCCTCACCAACACTACCTTGGTCACAGTTTTGGTGGTGCTCGGCCAGCTCGTGACTTCGGTCTTTGGCGGGTATGCCTTTGCCCGCTTAAAATTCCCCGGACGCGATACGGTCTTTGTCTTTTACCTCGGAACCATCATGATCCCCTTCGTAATGCTGATCGTGCCGCTCTATCAACTTATGGTGCTTATCGGCTGGACCGATCGTCTCGCCTCGCTCATCATCCCGTGGATATTCACCGCCTACGGCACTTTCCTTATGCGCCAGCACTTCATCACCTTCCCTAAAGAGATCGAAGAAGCCGCGCTTTTGGATGGTGCCTCGCGCTTTGAGATTCTTAAGGACATTATCATCCCCGCCTCCGTCCCCGCTCTTGCCACTCAAGCGACCTTTACCTTTCTCTACGCCTGGAACTCGTTCATCTGGCCATTGGTCATCATCAACGTTGGCAATGAGAAGAATCACGTCCTTACCCTCGCCCTCAACGTGCTGCGTGGACGTGCCTCTGATACGCCCAACCTCATCCTTGCCGGGGCAGCCATCGCCATTGTCCCGCCGTTGATCGTCTTCATCCTTGGTCAACGCTTCTTTGTGGAGAGTGTGGCGGGCAGCGGCGTCAAAGGATAGTTCAAAAGATAGAACCGCCAGCCCAAATAGGCTGGCGGTTTCAAAAGATACCTGTAAATAAACCTCATTTAGGAGAAAGCGTCATGCTGCAAAAGAAGAACGGCCGCTACGAAGTGTACGGCAACCCGATTACAGAAAGACAGTCTCGTGCTGCCGATGCATGGAAGGAGATGCTTGCCAAGAAGTTCAATTACGACCCCAACGAAAAATTTAACCTCACGGTTGAAGACCACCCCTATGGCTCTGAGATTTTCGGGCTCAAGAATATTGTCCGTGATGGCAGTGGACAGCCCGTGGACAAAAAGAACGGCGTCATTGTCAGCACCATTCGCATGGGTTTTGGTCATTATCGCATCGCCATGGCGGGTGTCTCTGCTGCGAAGGCGATGGGCTTCACTCCGTATTGGCTTGACCTGCTCGGCATCCCCGGCATCAGCACCGATGTGATCAACTGGTGCAATACCAATTACAGCAAATACTCGCGCATCTCACAGCGCTATCCATGGTTCGATAAATATGTCTGGGAATCACTTACTACCGGTGAACCGACCCTGCCCGGCCTGGATCAGCTCTTCAATTACATGACCAGCACCTGGCCCTGGCGCTTCCTCAAGACCGAAGTCAAAGACTTCAAGATGAGCGAACTCTTCAATAATCTCTACGGCGCACTTCCTTCTGACATGCCCATCCTCACTTCGCACATGTGGAACTGCATGGGTGCCGTCGCTGGCGGCATGACCAACGTGGTTGACATGATGTTCGATAACTGGCCTATGGCGTTCCAACTCACCGAAGGCGCCAAGCACGCGGTTCAATCTCCCTCCGGTTATTACGGCTTCCGCGTCATGCGCGGCTTCGACGACAAGGGCAAAGTCCTCAAGCCTACTCCATCTGATGCGCTCTTCTTCACTGGCCATCATGTCGATCATGAACTCGTCGAAAACATCGAAGCCGATTGCGACGACCGCATGCGCCGCATGAAGGCAAAAGAACCTCGCCGCTTCCTGCTCACCATGGGCGGCGCAGGCGCGCAACGCGAACTCTTCAAAGCTATCGTTGAGCATGTCATTCCGCTGGTAAAGAAAAACAAGATCACGCTCTTCGTCAACCTCGGCGATCACAAGAACAATTGGGAATGGCTACAAAACGAACTCAAGGATTACAAAGACCTGATTCAAACTCACTTCACTTGGGAAGATACTCGCGAATTCACCGACAGCATTCGCAAGAAGCCCGCGCATGGACTGCATGTCTTCTTGCACGACAATACCTTCCACGCCGTCTACGCTACCAACTACCTCATGCGCGTCGTGGATGTGATGATTACCAAGCCCAGCGAACTGGCTTTCTATCCCGTTCCGAAAATTTTCAACGCCCGCGTCGGCGGACATGAAATGTGGGGCGCCATCCGCGGCGCAGAGATCGGCGACAGCACCGTCGAGGTCCGTACCATTCCGCAAACCCTGCAAGCCATCGACATGCTCACCGACTACGACGACCTGCTGACCATGTTCTGCGATTGCATCGTCAAGAACAAGAGCATCGGCATCTACGACGGCGCGTACAAGAGCGTTGAGCTTGCCACAGGCAAGAAATTCAAACGATAACTAATTCAGACCTGACAGGTTTCAAAAACCTGTCAGGTCTTTTCATTTCTATGATTCAACTCGAAACCACCCCCCACCCTTTCTCTATATCCTTCAAAAAAAATGATCAAGTGATGATGACCGTGTGGCTGGATTCTGATTCCAAGCCGAATCTCCGCAGCGACGCTTCATCCCTCACCGTAGAATTCTCACGCTTCACTCTTGACCTGAAGTTGGTCGCTGACTATTGGCATTTATCTATATCCCCAACCGATTCCCCCGTCGAGATCAAGATACAACTCCCCGGTTACTGGTACGGAGGCGGGGAACTCATCCACCAACATCACCCGCTCAACAAGTTGATGCTGCACGGTGCGCCCTTCCACACCTTCGATAACGGACCAACGGGTTTGAGCGGCGTTATGAACCCCGCTTGGTTCTCGTCCAATGGCACGCTCATCATTGCAGACTCGCCAGTTGAGTTTGGCATGAATCAACCGCCCGCGAACTATCCGCACTTCAAGTGGAGTTTCGCCACTGATAGGCGAGGTGCATTCTCCGACCGTCCCTTTCTTGATAAAGGCGGGGTGGGGGATGGGATGTTCACCTTCAAGGGAAATTCTCTCGATCTCAAATTCTCCTTTTCCGAGAACGCTGTCACTGCCTACGAAAACCAGATCAAACATTTTGGGCATCCATCAGAACTGCCGCCCGAAGCCTTGTTCACCAAACCCACGTGGACAACTTGGGCTCGTTACAAAACCGCCATCGATCAGGAAGTCGTTTTGAAATTTGCGGATGAGATCATTGAAAACGACTATCCCTATCATGTGATGGAAATTGACGACCGCTGGCAGGTCTATTACGGCGACTTGGAATTTGACCCACAACGTTTTCCAGATCCCAAAGTGATGATCGATGAACTGCATGCCAAAGGCTTCAAGGTCACCACTTGGGTCATCCCATTTTTGGATGAGCGCTCACATGCCTTTGCCGAAGGGACGAAGAATGGCTGGCTCGTTCGCCGCGTCGATGGCTCTCCCTATCTCGTGCCATGGTGGCAGGGGCATGGCGGTTTGCTCGACGTGACCAACCCGTCGGCGTTGGAATGGTTCTTCGAACGGCTGAATCAGTTACAGGTCAAGACAGGAGCCGATGGTTTTAAGTTCGATGCGGGCGAGGCTTGCTTCCTCCCCAATGATGCGGTCACACATCAAAAAATCCATCCCAATGAATATACAAAAATTTATGTAGATGCAATAGCGAAACAACACCGTCTTACCGAAGTTCGCTCGGGTTGGAGAAATCAAGCCGCGCCGATCTTTTTCCGCCAATGGGATAAGACCACCTCATGGGGTTTGGATAACGGCTTGCACTCGGTGTTGACGGGCGCACTCGCGATGAGTTTGGCGGGCTATCCATTCATTCTGCCCGATATGGTTGGCGGCAACGAATACGATGAAAAAGCGGATGCAGATATGATGATCCGTTGGACGCAGTTGAACGCGCTACTGCCTTCGATGCAATTTAGTTTGGCACCCTGGGATTATGGCGAAGATGCCAGCGAGCTTTGCCGCCGCTTTGCGAACCTGCATGAAGAATTTGCACCGAAGATTTTGGAGATTGCACGCGCTTCCATTGCAAAGAGACAGCCCATTATTCGTCCTGTCTTTTGGCTTGACACATTGGATGAACGCGCATTGACCTGCGATGATGAATTCTTGCTCGGCGATGAATTTTTGGTCGCACCTGTGGTGACACCGAACACTTCACAACGCGATATTTATCTTCCAAAGGGGAAGTGGCAAAACCATTGGACAGGTGAGATCATCACCGGCAATACCTTGCTCGAAAATTATCCCACCCCGCTTGATACCTTGCCGATCTTCAAGCAGATTCAATAACGGAGAACCAACATGACAACCTATAAATTTCCGCATAACTTTATGTGGGGTGCCGCAACGGCTGCCTATCAAGTGGAAGGTGCATGGAACGAAGACGGCAGAGGCGAATCGATCTGGGATCGTTTCAGCCACACACCTGGCAATATAACGAACGGCGATACGGGCGATATTGCCTGCGATCATTATCATCGTTACGAAGAAGATATCGCGATCATGCGCAAACTTGGGCTCAAAGCCTATCGCTTCTCCACCGCATGGTCACGCGTTCTCCCGAACGGACGCGGACTCATCAACCCCAAAGGCTTGGATTTCTACGACCGCCTTGTGGATCGTCTGTGCGCCGCCAACATTGAGCCGCTGCTCACACTTTATCATTGGGACCTGCCGCAAGCCCTGCAAGACGAAGGCGGTTGGGATAACCGCAATACCGCCTATGCCTTCGCCGATTACACCGCACTCATGGTCAAACGTCTCGGCGACCGCGTGACATACTGGACGACCTTCAACGAGCCGAGCGTCATCGCATTCATAGGTTTTCTCACCGGCGAGCACGCCCCCGGTATCAAAGACCAGCGCATGGCGTATCAGGTGGCGCATCATCTCATGCTGGCACATGGGCTGGGAATGCAAACCATCCGCGCAATCAAACCGGATGCGAATGCGGGCATTGTGCTTAATTTATGGATGTCAGAACCCGCCTCCGACTCCGCCGAAGATCTGGTTGCTGCTAATAAATTTTGGGACGAAAACGAAACCTTATTCCTCGACCCGCTCTTCAAGGGACATTATCCTCTTGCTGTGTATGACATGGTGGGGAAGAACATGCCCGAGATCCAAGATGGCGACATGGCGTTGATCGCACAGAAGTTGGATTACGTTGGCATCAATTACTACTCGCGCAACGTGCTCAGTGCGCAGGGAAAGCTGGAAAAGATAGAAGGTTCAGAATACACCGAAATGGACTGGGAAGTCTGCGCACCGGCATTGAGGCGCATGTTGGTCAAGATCAACAGCGAGTACAACCTGCCGCCCATCATAATCACTGAGAACGGCGCGGCGTTCAAAGATGAGGTCAGCGCCGACGGAAAAATCCATGACCCGCGCCGCATCGAATATCTCAAGAACCATTTCATCCAAACCCGCCTTGCCATGCTCGACGGCGTGGATGTGCGCGGCTACATGGTCTGGTCGCTGATGGATAATTTCGAATGGGGGCACGGCTTTTCCAAACGCTTCGGTTTAGCGTATACCGACTACGCCACCCGGAAGCGCATCGTCAAGGATTCCGGTGAGTGGTATGCGGAAGTTATCAGAACCAATGAGGTTTCTGAGTAATGTACCGTCTACTTAATATAAATTTTGATTTGTATGTTTGATCTACTCTTTAGAAGAGGTACTAGAAGTCAATAAGATAACGCCCTTCACAATAATTGGAGGGCGTTATTGTGTAATTAAATATATATCAATAATGAATGTTTTTCAGCCATTTCTTTTCAACTTAGATTCTTCTCTATGAACCGGATAAACATTTTTGCAGGCTTGGAAAGTTTTTTCTCTTTCATATATGTGATAACGATCCTGCTTGTAAATACTTCCTTGAGCGGAATCGCAACAACATCAGGGCGTCTGTAGTAATTCAATACTTTTTCCATCATCACTGCGACCCCGCTATTGGATGCCACGCAGCGTGTCATGAATGTTTTGAAGGAGACCTTTGGTCACCAATTTGAAAAACGGAAATTGTCACTGACCGTTGATCTCAAAGAGATACGTGATGGAATTACGTTGACAGAACATAATATTCCGGCAAAGGAATAAATTATTCCATCATGATCCTGGGACGATACTGCAACGCCTCCGCCAGATGCGCTGATAAGCACGTGCCGAGAGTTTCAGTTGATTCATCGCCTTTCGTATCAGGCTCTGACCTTCGAACTGGATTTAGCAAAATTGCTTTACTTCGCCGATGTGCATGTCGGTGTTACAGAGAATGCCAACAGATGGGAATTGATAAATCGGTAGTGCTGAATATCTCGTGCGGCTTGTATGCATTTACGGATGGGTCTACTGGTTTCGCCTAATCAACCGTTGCTGAGTTTTTATAGCCTGTGCATGGGACTTTGATGTGGATGCCAATGTGGTCTCAAAATGGACCAGAGATGCGTTGTGGGGACATATTGATGATGGCGTTATTGGATCGTTGATTGGCGGCTGCCATCGTTAACACTAAATCGAAACGATAACGTTTCTTGGTTTGACTTTCTCCCCCAAGTGGCGGATATGAATTTCATACAACTGGCGGATACGAGTAGGAGGTGTTTTTAATATAATAAAATGCCGGTATACATATAGTATGCAGGTTTGTTTGAAGTATCAGGACGGGATTCTCAAAGGAAGTGCGTGATCGGAGAATCCGCTTTAAAGAATGGGTAATACCTCACAGTTCTTTAAAAACGAGAAATTATTAATCACTTGTTCCATCAGGTTCTGCCTGGCGTAAAGGATAAATCATGTTCGATACCATTCTTGTCCCATTGGACGGTTCCCAACTGGCTGACTGTGTTTTGCCGCATGTTGCTGCCATTGCCGGTCCTTTCAGTGCAGAGGTCACTCTACTCCGCATATTGGAAAAAAATCAGGCAGTCACGTCAACGCAGTTATTCGATCTGCTGAATTGGCAGATTAATAAGACAAGATCCGTCCTTTATTTGGAAAAGATAAAAGTGCTCTTTCAAGAAATCGGTATTCAAATAGATGCACTTGTATTGGAAGGGTTGGTGGCAGAAGGTGTTGCGGAATATGCCCAGCAAAAGGGAATGAAACTGATCGTTCTGAGCAGTCATGGGCGAAATGGACTGACCCAATGGGGCATCAGCAGTATTACACAAAAGATCATCCTGATTGCTCAAACCTCGCTGTTGATCGTCCGGGCGCATCAATATAGGACATACTCGGACAAATTATCCACGGCCCCACTTTACAAGAACATCCTGGTGCCATTGGATGGCTCCCAGCGGGCGGAGAATGTCTTACCGGTTGTCACACAATTGGCGCAGTTTCATAAATCCCAGGTGCATCTCGTCCACGTGGTACAGACGCCGGAAATGGCTCGTCAAATGCCTCCGGCTTTGGAAGATATTGAACTTGCCAATCGTGTTGTTGAACGAAATCGTGAAGAAGGTGAGCAGTACCTTGAGCACTTGAAGTCACGTTCCTATCTGAAAGACATTGATGTTCGAACACATCTCATCACCAGTCAGAATGCAACCGTCGCGCTGCATCAGCTCGAGGAACAGGAGCAGATCGATATCGTCATGTTCAACGCACATGGCTATTCAGGGCATCATCAATGGCCGTATGGCAGCATGGTTAATCATTTCATCCTGTACGGCAGGGCTCCGCTTTTGATCGTACAGGATCTGCCCCTCAAACAAGACCAGATATCACCGGAACTATCCACTTTTAAACGCATAGAGTATTAAACCTATGCAAATTTCATCGCAGGTTCCTTCACCTATACCAAACAATTTCGATGCAGACACCCATCTGAGAGAGTTCGCGCATCGATTGGCAAAAACTCATAGTGTGGGTGTCGTTACGATCCCCGCATGGGGCACCCTGGAAATATTTAATTCTAAAAGATCTGATCTACTGGAACACCTAAAAATCTGGGAACAGGCGTTGGGCGAGGCTAATGCTCTATTCAAGATTGCACCGGCGGATGATCTGCCGGTGTCTCATGCAGGCGAATGGATGCTCGATAATTTTTATGTCGTCAAAAAAACCTTTCGCCAAATTAAAGAAGACCTGCCGGAAAGCTTTCTCAGTCAATTACCAAAGCTGGATGGCACCCCCCTGTTGGGACATACGCGGATCTTTGCGCTGGCACGTGAATGGATCGATTACAACCAGAGTCAGATCGATCTGACTCAAACTGCGGCTTTTATTCTGAACTATCAGCAGGTTACGCCGTTGACAATTGGTGAGCTGTGGGCGCTGCCGATCATGCTACGGATCGGTATTCTCGAGCAGCTTCTTTATGCTGCTGCCGAACTGACGGGGATGGACGCACCGCAAGGGATGTTACAGACCGCGAACGAGTCAGCGTCTCTTGCGCCAGCGAATGAGACCATTGTTGCCAGTTGCTTTATTAGTCTGCGCCTGCTTGCCTCTACAGACTGGAAGGATTTCTTCGAACAGACCAGCCGGGTGGAAAGGATCTTGCGTGACGACCCCGCGCAGGTCTATGCAGGTATGGATTTCAAAACCCGAAATAGTTATCGTAGTGTCATCGAAGATCTTGCACGACATTCGACCTACAGTGAAGAGGATGTGGCACTCGCTGCCGTTGAACTTTCCCGCCGTGTGGATGAACATACTCCTCCCGCGAAGCCCATATCGGTTTTTATCT
>JAEURI010000009.1 GCA_016789225.1 Anaerolineales bacterium | reverse complement strand
AAATCTTTTTTTGTCATTATTCCTCCGTTAGGAAAATTTTTGTTGATGCGATGCGCTCCAAAGAGCATGCAGTGTACGGGGTTTGGGACAATTTTTCCTTATATTGCATTGACACTCTCCTAATAATGAAAGTAGGCGGCTAATCCGCCGTATTTGTATTTTATTTCACGATTAGGATACCATTGGCATCAACACGTATCATCGCCAGTTGGGGTACTCTTCTCTCACCCGAAAGGATGAGAGAATCAGTTCCCGGTTTGAGTGTCGCCCGTTGAAAGTCCCCAAGGATTTTTTTCAAAATGACAGCGCTGACAGTCCACTTTATATGGGAGGTTGTGCGAATAAAAAGGCATATCGGTTCCTTCGACGGGGGATTTGATCCAGGAAACCCAGGCATTCCCACCGGGAAGCGGCCCAACTTGTAATTCGTTCGCATCATGGCAGGCAGAACAAGTTACCCCCGCATGCTGTATGCCGTGAGTTGAAAACGGCATCCTGGCAACTTGTGTCGCCGCAGAATGACATCCCGAGCCACTGCATGCACTATCCATGCCGTTGTTGTGCCCCCCAACTGGAGTTGCGGGTATTTGATTCGATAGGTCGATGATTTGTTTATGGCAGTCATAACAAGAAGCACTGGGGTTATGCTGATCATGGCATTCCAAACAGCCAAAATCTTTGTGAGCGATTTCGGCTTGATCATATCCTTCGTGGCAGTTCAGGCACAGATCGTTATTGTTGCTAATAGGTTCGTATTGCCCACTGTTTTGATTCCATTGAGCAACCTTCTCTGTAACAATTCCGCCCTGTACCTGATGGCAGACATCACAGGCAACCTCATCTTCTGCTTGAGCGTGTGGGCTTTCTTCCCATTTATTCTGAATATCCAGAAGCTGTACATTTGGGGTTTCAGTAGCAGGGGGTGCTGTCGGAGTTGATGGTAAGGTTGGGCTTTGAGAAATTGAAGTGGGCTGATCTGTAGGGCCGTTGCCACAGCCGGAAGAAAAAAAAATTAGAAATCCCAAAACGGTGATTCTCTTAATAAGCTGAATTGTCATTTTTAATACTTGGTTCCTTTTCGTTAATTTACAAATTTGTCCTTCTCAAGGAAGGACAAATCATCAAAGCAGATAAATTACACTGTAACAGTATTTATTACTCCTCGCGCGGTGAGACCAGTCCATGCTTTAGGGCATAGGTGGCGGCTTGTGTGCGATTTTCAAGCTGTAATTTTTCCAGAATATTTTTTATATGGCTTTTGACAGTGTTGACAGAAATAGTTAATTTGTCGGCAATTTCCTGGTTGCTCGCGCCGCTGGCAACCAGTCGTAAGACAAAAAGTTCTCTTTCGGTTAGCGACTGTTCGCCTTTGTCTTCATCTGCCATGCGGTTTGCCACACTTTTCAGAAGTTTTGAAGCCATGGCGCGTGTCATGGCGGTTTCTCCATTAGACACGCCATCCAATAGATCGAATAATTCATTGGCGTCCAGGCTTTTAAGTAGGTATCCTGCCACACCGATTTGTGCCGCTTCGTATAGATGACCATCCCGCTCTGAGGAAGTTAGCATTACCACGGCGATGTGGGGAAAGCGCCGATGAATTTCCTTGGCAGCTTGGAGACCATCCAACTGTGGCATGTATATATCCATCAATATGACGTCGGGGTTTAACTTTTCTGCCATTTGAATGGCTTCTTCGCCCGTTTCCGCCTCACCGATAACTTCGACAAAGTCCTCGCGGGTTTTCATCAAGCCGATCAACCCCTGACGGAATAATTTGTGATCGTCTGCAATCAAGACTCTAATTGTCATTTTTCACCATATATTTCATAATCCCACGCGGACATGCGTGGCATAAAACAGGAAGCGTCCAATGATCTCTCCAACCATGATCATCAGGCAGGATAGATAAACAGGGCCCATCAGGCTTTGAGGCGCATACATAAATTTATACATGCGTATCACCGTGTAGGTTAAGGAGATGGATGCGTACACGAGAAAGATCATTCGCATCATAAACAATGGCAGATAAAGCTCCATGAGTAGACGCAGGCTGGTTTGGGCGATCGTATCCCCCTGTGCCAGGAGGCGGATCTGAATAAACGCAATGGCTATATTCAGGGCGACAAGCGTAACACCGAGGGCGGTTAATCCGCCCAGTGAGTAGTAGATGACCTGTGCTCTTAGTGCCACATCATTTGCCTGTTTGATCTCTGAAAATTTTAGATCCAAGACTATCAAACATGCGATAGCCATAATCCCAAGAAGAAGGGTGGTTATGTAAAAGGAAAAGATGACGGTGGGGGAATTCCACGCCACTTGGGTTGGAATCAGATAGATGCGTGCCATGCAATAAATAAGGATGATTCCAAATAGTATTGCCAGCCATCCGAGCATCGTTATTAATTTGCGGCGGTGTGTTTGAAAATATGTCAGATACAGAACACCCGTGGTTACCATGAGGAATAACACGGAAAATACGATCTCCCGGCTAAGCCAGGATGATTTGAAATTCAAGACTGCCAGAAACGAATGGAAAGGTTTGCTCAAATGAAAATGCGCACCAGCCATGGCAACAATGGATGTAAATGCAATCACGAGGATCGGATTTCTGATGATGCGGTCAATCTCCTGTGCGCTGAACTTCGAACCCACGAGATGACGGATCAACCACAGGATGATAAATGCGCCTACTGCCAATTGCATGAGTATTGTATAAACAGGTAAAGCCCATTCGCGAACGTTCATGATTTTTCTGTCACTCCAGAGTGTGCGATCATCAATGGATCACCACGCTTTGTTTTTGAAGTCGTTCCTGTTGCAAGCAGGGGAGACAGCATTCGATGTGGGTGCCTTCACCATCCACAGATTGGATGTTGAGACTCCCACCCACGCTCTCAGCACGCTCGCGCATCGTTTGCAACCCAAAGTTGCGTTTTGAACCAGCCATCTGAAAACCTATGCCATCATCAATCACCTGCATGTGAATATGATCTCCGCCCTCGAGCTTTTCTTTCCAAATGGAGACTTTCACATATCCGGCTTTGGCATGTTTACGAACATTGGTCAGCGCTTCCTGCAAAACACAGACAAGTTGAACCTCGGCGACTGAAGAGAGATTCAACTCTCCATCGACCTGATACGAGAAAGATGTCTCGACCCCCATTTGAATACCGAACTCAGTCAAGTATTCTTCAGCAGCAACTTCAAGACCCTTTTCCTGAGCGAGCGTAGTCCGCAGGCTTAAAATATTTTCACGTACATCGGCATGCGCAGTTTGGATCGCCTGCCGCATTTGCGTAAGCTCAGAGTGAAGTTTTTCCACCTTGCCCTGATTCAACAAAGAACCAAGGGTTTGTGTCTGCAAGTTCAAATATCCCAACACTTGGGCCAATCCGTCATGCATTTCGCGTGCAATGCGTCCACGTTCTTGAACAATGGACAACGATTGCAATTGTGAAGTCATCAAACCGTGTTGAATGGCGATTGCCACCTGGTCTGCCATGCTTTCCAGCCAGATGACATCGGTTTCTGAAAATGGGTCATTCTCAAAACGTGCGATCCACAACACGCCGATATTCGTGCTTTCAAGTTTGAGCGGTACAATAACCACGGATTTGGCGGAAGCATCATTGAAAAAACTGATTCCCTCGAAGGATTCGGAGGCCTCGTCAGCCTTCGAAGAATAGGACCTGGAATTCTGCATCACATTCTGGACAAGAGGGTTGGCCACAGTTGCTGACGGATCGTCGACAAGATGGGTTCTTCCGCCGTTCGAGTAACACTTTAGTTCGAGGCTGACATTATCCTGATTTGCGATCGCCACCCCGACAAAACTCGCCCGTAACAAATTAGACACGGTATCCACTATATAGATAAGAATGTCATCCACGTGCTCAAGTTCTGCGATGCGGCGGCTGATATTGATTAGGGCATCGGTCCACTTTTCTGCGGCTTGCCTCGCGAGGATATGAGCCTCGATGGCATCTTTTTGAGCGCGATCCCTTTCCGCTTGTAGTGCCAATACCTGCCGCTTGCGGATGGCTTCAAAAACATCTAAAGCCCTTACCACAAAATACGTAACGATGACTGCGGAGATCATGCGCCAGATTTCAATGGGAATACCGGTGGTATTCAGAACATTTTGATAATCAAGCCAGGCGGTTAATCCGTATTGCTCTCTAACCTCAAGGCTTTCCCCGCTAAAAGCATTGTGGACGACACGGTCGTAGTTGTAATAGGAGGCAGGTCCGTGAGGAGCAGCTGGTACTATCAGTCCCATGACAACAGCTTCAAAGAGGAACGCCAACCCAGCTCCTAGCATGAGATTCGACACATCAAAAAGCCCCAATTCGCGTTGCGAATACCATTGTCGCAGGAAACCAATTCCTGCTAGTAAGCTGCCCGGCATATAGAGCAGATATCGCGTCCAGATTTCGACAGGAATTTCGATTGGCGATGGGGTAATGAACGTTGTCGTCGCATAGGTAATGACAAAGGCAATCGGGACAATTAAAATTCCCGGAATAAAAATACTCCACGCTGGAAGTGGATTCAAATTATTGAGCATTCCCCAGCCGAATCTTAAAAGAAGCAATCCAGTTAAGAGATGCAACGTGACCCGTAAAATACTTAGGATGCTTGCAATCTCTTCGAGCGACCCGCTCGCAAGGAACATATCCACCCAGCCTGCTGCGCCTCCGACAAATCCAAAAGCAGCCAGCCACGACAGCTCTCTTTTTAACGGAAAATCTCCCTCTCGTCTTAACTGCAAATACGCGGCAAGCCCCAACCCCTCAAATGCCAAACCGTAAAAGAAAAAAAGAAGTATCACAGAATTTGTAGATGGAGGACGATCTAAACCATTATTTGGATTATGAATATTATCTTAAGTATTCTAGTGTTTTTCGCTATAGCTGGCAACTGACTAAAATCCCCGTTTGGATATTGTTTGTCATGTACATTTACTAATACTAATAAACCGTCTGTTTGGAAAATTCTTTTATTCCATCATGACCTTCGGCCTATATTGCAGGGCCTCCGCCAAATGTGCAGATTGGATATCTTCCCTGCCAGCCAGG
>JAEURI010000090.1 GCA_016789225.1 Anaerolineales bacterium | reverse complement strand
AGCACGATCGGCGTCCCAAACGGAATCACCCAACCTGCCCAAACGATCAGCGGTGTGATCAACGGAATTCCATACGACCCTTCGATATGGGCTGCGAGATAACTGCTCGTATCGCGCACATCTACAAAGACCGCGCCTGCTTTAACTTGTTCTTGTGCTTTGGCGGGTGAAAGAGGTTCCAGAACAGGTACACCCATGTTGCCGAGGATACGCCCGCCTTTTTTGTTGACAGGGCGCATGTTGCGATAATAGGTCGGGTAGCTGGAGAGTCCAGTTGTAGCGCGTTTGATAAAGTCTTCTTCATTTGGCAGTTGTAAGAAGGGATTGCTCGTGCGTTCTTGACCAATGGTGGTAAATCGTGCACTGCTGTTTGTGGTGTTGCAGAAAGAACCCGCGCCGTGAGTCGGGTACACCACCACGTCATCGGGCAGCAAAGCAAGTTTTTTGTGAATGGTGTTGTAGAGGCTATGCGCCAACGGAATGGTGTGTTCGTGACCTAGCAGGTCGGGGCGTCCCGTCCCGCCGACGATGAGGGAGCCGCCGCTGAACAAGGTCTGAGGCGTTTTATCCTTTTCACCGAAGACACCAAAGGCGATGTGTTCAGGCGTGTGCCCGGGTGTTTCGATCACGCCGATGTTGAGGTTACCGAGCGAAAGCTTGTCACCTTCATGCAGGGAGATATGCTCAAAGTCTGCATGTCCGCTGGCACTGGCACCGATCTCAAAGTGATGATGGTCGTGCGCGAGACCAAGGTGGTGCGCCAACTCATGCGCGCCAGAGACGAAGTCCGCGTGTAAGTGAGTGTCAAGCGCATAGCGCAATTTCAACCCGAGACCTTCCGCCGTCTTGACGTATTTATCCACATCACGTTGCGGGTCGATCACGGCGGCAATCCCCGTTTCTTCAGAAGCGATCAAGTACGACGAATTGCCGATGCCTTCATCCACGAACTGCTTTACATACAATGATTTCATTCTTTATCCTTGGTTATTTTTCAATCGGCACGTTGACCAGGTTGCCCCATTCCGTCCAGGAACCATCATAGTTACGGACGTTGGGATAGCCAAGCAAATAGGTCAAGACGAACCAACTGTGACTGGAACGTTCACCGATACGACAGTATGTAACGATGTCTTTGTCAGCTGTAATGCCGACAGTCTCGTACAATTCTTTGAGTTCTTCAGCAGGCTTGAATGTGCCATCTTCGCGCACCGCCTTCGCCCACGGAATATTCTTCGCGCCGGGGATGTGCCCGCCACGTAATGCACCTTCCTGCGGGTATTCCGGCATGTGTAATTTCTTGCCGCTGAATTCATCCGGCGAGCGCACATCTACAAGAGGGAGATTGCTTTTGACATGCTTCAACACATCTTCGCGGAAGACACGGATCTTTTTGTCATCGCGCTTGGGTGCCTTGTAGACGGTTTTGGCGTAGCTGGGAACTTCTTTTGTAAATTCGCGCTTCTCGTCTTCCCACTTCTTGCGCCCGCCATTGAGGATGCGCACATCCTTATGACCAAAGAGTTTGAAAACCCAGAAGTTATAGGTTGCCCACCAGTTATTCTTGTCTCCGTAAAAGACGACGGTGGTGTCATTGTCAATGCCTTTTTCAGAGAGCAACGAAGCAAATTGAATAGAGTCCAAATAATCGCGGACGATGGGGTGGTTGAGGTCTTCGTGCCAGGTGATCTTGACCGCGCCAGGAATGTGACCGGTGTCATAAAGCAGAAAATCTTCGTCCGACTCAATGATGCGGACTTTGGGATCGTTCAAGTGTTGGCTGAGCCAGTCTGTTTCGACTATCACCTCGGGGTGAGCGTAATTTGGCATGGTTTATCTCCTTGTTAATTCATTAATCCTATTGGTTTAGTAGGATTAAAGTCTAAAAAAGGATGACCATTTATGGTCATATCTTTTTATATGACTAATTCAATAGGATTTATTGACTAAATCATAATTCAGCCACTGAATTTTGTCAAGACGATTCAAAGCCTCGGTTTTAGATAAGAGTCACCCGCTTGACAGTGTTCCCTTTTCCACTATACTACTTGTCGATTTCGAATAACGAAAGAAGATGAT
>JAEURI010000231.1 GCA_016789225.1 Anaerolineales bacterium | reverse complement strand
GTGCTGGTGAGAATTTCCATGCGCGAGATTGTATCCGAAAATCCTGTAGTATGATTCAGGAAACAGGAGAAAACCATGACGACAATTACCGGTAAAACTGAAGTAAGGAATTATTGGAATTATGTCCTTGCTTTGGCGATCTTCACCATTTTTTATAACATTCTCGAGGGGCTGGTTTCCATCGCCTTCGGCGTGAGTGACGAGTCGCTGGCGCTGTTCGGCTTTGGCGTGGATTCGTTCATCGAGGTCATGTCCGGCATTGGGATCCTGGTGATGGTCAATCGCATCCGGCAGAACCCGGATACTTCGCGCACTCCATTTGAAGTGACTGCACTGCGGGTCACAGGGACGGCGTTCTATATTCTGGCGGCGGGCCTTGGAGCAACTGCCGTCTATAACATCGTGACAGGCCACAAACCTGAGACAACGCTGCCCGGGCTGTTCATCTCTTTGATCTCGATCGCGATCATGTGGGCGCTGGTGACCGGAAAGCGAAAAGTGGGACGCGCGTTGAATTCGATGCCCATCCTTGCAGACGCGAATTGCACGATGGTTTGTATTTACATGTCGGTGGTGCTGCTGGCGGCGAGTGTCATCTACCAATTGACCGGTTTTGGATTCGTGGACAGTCTCGGCGCGGCAGGCTTGATCTATTTCTCGATCAACGAAGGCCGCGAGTCATTCGATAAGGCCAAAGGGTTGGAGTGTGAATGCGAAGATGAAGATTGTATGGATGGATGAACAAACTATTCCTATTCACCATTCACCCTCCCCATGCAGTTTATAATGACTTATATGAAATCTCTGCGATGGCTTGCATTGGCTCTCTTTCTTTCAGCATGCCAGCCTCAAACTCCCAGAACGGTCACAATTTTGGATGGCGGGAATATCGTCACCGTCACAACCAGCGAGCAGGTTCCGCTGGCTATTCTTGAAGAAGCCAGCATCACTGCGCAGCCAAATGACCGCGTGTTGGTCAACGGCATTCCCCATGCATTGGGTGATGAGATTTCAACGAATGGCACAATTCAATTGCAACTGCGACGCGCAGTAAACATAACTTTGATTACGCCACAAGGTGAACAACAGATTCAAACATCTGCATTTAGTGTTGGGAATGTATTGAAGGAAGCGGACATAGAAGTTGGCATTCACGATGAAGTGATTCCGCCTCTCACCACGCCGGTGACTGAGTCACTGACCATCGAGCTTTATCCCGCCCGTGAGTTGACCGTCACTAGCGGCGGCGCGAGCATGACGATCCATTCTGCCGCAAAGACCGTTGGCAAGGCATTGGCCGAGGCGGGGATTCCGCTTCAGGGTTTGGATATCAGCGTTCCGGCGGAGAATGAGGCGCTCCCAACCGATGGGCAGATTCGCGTAGTCCGAGTGACGGAGTCCATCAGCATCGAAATCCAATCCATTCCTTTTTCCACCGAAGAGGCCGAATCCGCAGACGTGGCTTTTGGTCAGCAGGAGATTTTGCAGAACGGGGTCAATGGCGTGGCGATCACCCGCACACGAATTCGCTATGAAGACGGTGTTGAAGTCAGCCGCATAGAAGAAGGCCGTACGGTGTTGAAGGAGCCCGTCACCCAACAGGTGGTCAATGGGACGAAGATCGTGCTTTCACCCGTGGGAGGCGATGCGCCCTACCAATACTGGTATGCAACACAGATGTATGCCTCATGGTATTCGCCTTGCAATTCCGGCACGGGCGGCTGTTCATACGGAACCGCCAGCGGAGCGCGCGCAGGCTTCGGCATCGTTGCTGTGGATTATTCCATCTATTCATATCTGGCCGGGATGAAAGTTTATATTCCAGGTTACGGCCTGGCAACCATCGGCGATACCGGCGGCGGGCCGATTGTGGAAACGGCTTACGGCGTCCCGCGCACGCAATGGATCGACCTCGGCTACGACGATAATGCCATCGGTGGGCTTTCGGGCTGGGTGACGGTATACTTCCTCGAACCTGCCCCGGCGGAGATCCCATACTTTTTTCAATAGACTTCACTATAGGTCAGGCTTGTAGCCTGACGCTCACCTAATGGTTGAAGAATGGCGGTTCAAACCCGCCCTACTAATCCACAAAAATCACTCTATGACCCGCATCGAAAAGACCATCATCACCATTCTGTCCATTATCGCCCTCGCTCTTGTGGCTTCGCTTGGCGTGTACGCATATAACACCTATCGCGGCGTGGCCACACGGCCACTTGGACCGCGCCTGCCCGAACAGGAACTGCCGCCCACCTGGACTCCGCAACCCGGCCTGCCACCACAAGCTGCCACACTCGCGCCGACGGTAGCCTTCCCCACCAAAACGCCCGGCCCGCGCTGTGGTGGTCCCGCTGTGATGAATGTGCTCGTCGTCGGCGCAGACACGCGCGGCGATAATTATCTCTATGGCCTGGCCGATGCCATCCGCCTTGTGCGCGTGGACTTCATCACACCCAAAGTCAGTGTGCTCGAATTTCCGCGCGACCTATGGGTGGAGATCCCGCACATCTCGGATAATCTCAACGGGCAGGAGCATGAAAAGCTCAACCAATCATTTCTCTATGGCCAGCCCGGATTCAAATATTGGGATGACCCCACCGAGGGTTCCGGCTTGTTGGCATTGACCCTCAACAAAAATTTCGGCGTAAATGTTGACCACTACATCACGGTCAACATGCAGACCTTCGTCCACATCGTCAACGCTGTCGGCGGCATTGATGTAAAGATCCCCAATGAAAAAGTGGCCCGCACGGCAAATCTATCCGTGGGTACTCATCATCTCGACGGCGGCGATGCGCTCAAACTCGTGCGCAACCGGCAGGGCGGCAGCTTCGAACGCGGCGATAATCAAAATCTTGTATTGTGCGCATTGCGAAAAAAACTCACCAGCCCGAAAATCGTCACGCAAATTCCAGCCTTGATCGAAACCTTTCAGGATAACATTCGCACCGATTTCACTCCTGAAGAGCTCGGTCAGCTTGCTTGTCTTGCCACGCAAATACCGCCGCAAAACATTGCCCTCGCCAGCTTCCCCGCCGAACTCTTCCAGCAAACCCGCATCTACGACCCGGTCTTCGAAAAGAAGATCGCCGCCCTCGAAGCCGATTTCACCATCCTGAGCGATTTCGTTTCGCGCTTTCAGGCAGGTACCTGGCCCGTCCCTTCACTATCCACAACCTCAGAAACAAACACCGAAGACACTCCCATCTCCTGCGAATGAAAACTTCCTCCATCCCCCCGCTCAATGCTGCCGCCGTCCTCAAACGTTACGGCTTGCGCGCCGATAAAAGTCTCGGCCAGAACTTTTTGCAGGACCCTTTCGCTCTCGAAAAAATTACCAATGCCGCTGAAATTCTGGAGGATGACTGTGTCCTTGAGATTGGTCCCGGCTTCGGGAGTCTTACCCGTTATCTGGCCGTCTCTGCCCGGCAGGTCACA
This sequence comes from Anaerolineales bacterium, assembly GCA_016789225.1. Lineage (GTDB taxonomy): Bacteria > Chloroflexota > Anaerolineae > Anaerolineales > Villigracilaceae > Villigracilis. Next base: position 6,513 of record JAEURI010000231.1, on the reverse strand, counting down.
GCGGTCGAACTGGACCCGGACCTGCTCGGTCCACTCAAAGCGATTCTTACGCCGCATCCAAACGTGCGCATCATCCATGGTGACATATTGGAATTATCCATTGCAGATTTGGTCGACCAGCCAAATTACATCGTCGCTGCGAATATCCCCTATAACATCACCTCCGCCATCATCCGCCATCTGCTTGAGAGTGAACCGAAACCGCGACGCATGGTGCTCACCATTCAACAAGAAGTTGCTGAACGCATTTGTGCAAAACCCGGTGATTTAAGTCTTTTAGCTTTGAGTGTACAAGTGTATGGAAAACCAAGCATTGCCGCAAAAATTCCCGCCGGAGCCTTTCACCCCGTCCCCAACGTAGACTCCGCCATCCTGCGCATCGACATTTATCCTGAACCGCTCATTTCCGCCGACATGCTGCCTAGCTTCTTCAAACTCATCAAGGCAGGCTTCAGTCAAAAACGAAAGACCCTGCGCAACTCTCTCTCCTCCGGCCTGCACATCAAACCCGCAGATGCTGAAGCATTACTCACCTCCGCAGGTATCGATCCCATGCGCCGGGCGGAGACACTGTCCATTGAAGAATGGAAAACTTTATGTGAGGTAAAACAATAGTACCAATAGCATCCAGCCTCCCGCCTTGAAGATTTCTCAAGTTATGTCATAATAGCATCAGAAAAGGAGAGAGTTATCATGTTACGCAAAAAATCCGTCTTATTATTGTACGCGTTCCTGATTGTCGCCCTTGCCGCCTGCAACCTGCCGGGAGGAGCGGCACCTACAGAAAGCACTGGCATCGAAGACCTTGCACTGACCATCACCGCACAAGCCCAACTGCTTCAACCCGGCTCCGATACACAGTCAACAGAGGAACAGCAGCCCCCTGCCGAACAGTTCACTGCTACGCTGGAATTCACCGCCGCACCCGATTCCACCGCAACACCATCCGTGCCGCAAGTATCAGTAAGCACGAACACGAATTGCCGCACTGGCCCCAGCACACAATATGACCTGATCGACGCCCTCGTCGTTGGGCAGACCGCCGAAGTGGTCGGCAAGAACGCCATCACCAATTACTGGATCATCAAACGTCCGAATGGCTCTGGTAACTGCTGGCTGTGGGGCGAATATGCCACCGTCTCCGGCAACACTGCCAACCTGCCCGAATATCCTGTGCCACCCACCCCAACGCCCAAGGCAACCAACACTCCTACACAGACTCCAACCCCGACATTTACACCTACTCCTTCACTCCCCGCACCGGTCAATAATCCAGTGGTTAACAAAGTCTGCGCACCGCTTGTTGCACCCAACTTCCAATATTCAGGCGTCCTCACCTGGGAAGATCAATCCAACAATGAAACCGGCTTCAATATCTACCTCAATGGAGCCTTGATTTCCAACGTTGGAGCAAACATCACAACCTTTGGTATCCCGCCGCTGCCCTTCCCGCAGGGGACCCCGGTCACGATGGGCGTGGAAGCCTTCAACGGAGCTGGTAAAGCTGCCATCAAGACAGTGGCCTTTAGCTGCCCGTAGTAAACCAATTACCATTCAAAAGACTCGCGGATGAAAATCTGCGGGTCTTTTTTGTTTTGGCCTGATGCAACACTTCGAGCCGAGTCAACACTGTCAGCGAAGGAAAGGCTGAGCAATAGAAGCAGGTTCAGGTCTGGGTGGAGGCGCAAAAAAGCCCTGCGAATAAATCCGCAGGGCCAAATCGTAAATCACCAATCGTCAATCGTAAATCGACTTAGGTTCCCTCTTCCCAGGAGTTGAGGTAGTGCAGTTGTTCGTCAGTGAGCACGTCGATCTTGACACCCATCGCCTGAAGCTTGAGGCGGGCGATTTCGTTATCGATCTCGACGGGCACAGAGTAGACCTTCTTCTCAAGCTTGTCGGCGTTCTTGGCCATGTATTCGGCGGAGAGCGCCTGGTTGGCGAAGGACATGTCCATCACAGAAGCAGGGTGACCTTCAGCAGAAGCGAGGTTGATCAGGCGGCCTTCGCCAAGGATGTTGATCTTGCGACCATCTTTGGTGGTGTATTGTTCGACGAAGGGGCGGACGAGGTTGGGTTCGCCAACGCTCATGGCTGCCAGTGAAGGAATGTTGATTTCTACATTGAAGTGACCGGAGTTGGCAACCAAGGCGCCATCCTTCATCACTTCGAAGTGATGTTTGTCGAGCACGTTCAAGTCGCCGGTGACGGTGCAGAAGATGTCGCCGATCTTTGAAGCATCCAGCATAGGCATGACCTGGTAGCCATCCATGACGGCTTCGAGCGCCTTCATCGGGTCGATCTCGGTCACGATAACCTGAGCGCCCATACCGCGTGCGCGAGAGGCGAGACCACGTCCACACCAGCCGTAGCCAGCGACGACGAAGTTCTTACCAGCGAGAAGCACGTTGGTGGCGCGAATGATACCGTCAATGGTGGACTGACCGGTGCCGTAGCGATTATCGAACATGTGCTTGGTGAGCGCGTCGTTCACAGCAATGACCGGGAACTTCAATACTTTATCAGCTTCCATGGCTTTCAAGCGAATCACGCCGGTGGTGGTCTCTTCGGTACCGCCAATGACGTTCTTGAGCATTTGCTTGCGTTCTTCTTCGCTCAAGCCCTTGGCCCACGAAGCGAGGGAGGGTTCGAGCTTCTCGAAGCGTCCCATTTCGATGAAGAAGAGGGAGGAAACGAGGTCAGCACCATCGTCCTGGGTCATGTGGGGTTTGTGTTCCAATGCGGCACGGATGTGCTTGAAGTAAGTGACTTTATCCTCGCCCTTGATAGCGAAGACAGGGATTTCGTACTGGTTCACCAATGCGGCGGCAACATCATCCTGGGTGGAAAGCGGGTTCGACGCGGTGAGGACGATGTCTGCGCCGCCTTCCTGAAGGGTGATCATCAGGTTTGCGGTTTCGGTGGTCACGTGCAAACAGCAGGACAAGCGCAAGCCCTTGAGAGGCTTTTCTTTCTTAAAGCGCTCGCGGATGGAACGCAGCACGGGCATTTCGCGTTCCGCCCAATCGATGCGGCGGCGTCCGCCTTCTGCCTGTTGAATATCTTTAATATCGTAATTGCTCATGTAGTGCTCCTTCTGGTTTGGTAATTGGTAACTTGTAATTGGAGATTGGTAATCACGTACCAATTACCAATTACTTTAATAAAACATCCAGCCGCCCGCCGTCATCAAAATGCTTGCGGAAGCGCTGAACGAATTCTTCACGAGTGTAGGAATGATTCTGCGTGCCGCGCTGTTCGAGGCAGTATACCGCAGAGAGCGAGCCGATCTCACCACACAACTTCCAGTCGAAGCCGTGGGAATAGCCTGCAAGAAAACCGCCGCGGAAGGCGTCACCAACACCGGTCGGGTCAACAACTTCGTCTTCGGGCACGGTGGGGATATGAACGGAGGTGCCATCGGAATACAAATCCGCGCCGTCTTTGCCACGGGTAATGACCAGCACTTTCACATGGTCAAGGATCTGGTCGAGGCTCCAGCCGGTCTTCTTGGAGATCAGGCCGAATTCATAGTCATTGCAGAAAAGGAAGTAGGCGCCTTCCATATCACGAGCCAATTCCTTGCCTTCAAGGCGTAGAACCTGCTGGCTGGGGTCATACAAATAGGGAATGCCCAATTCGCGGGCTTCGGCGGGGAACTTCATCATTGCATCAGGCGAGCTGGGAGAGACGATGACAAGGTCTGGTTTTTTTTCGAGTTCCTTAAGCGATTGAGTCGCAGAGTAGCCCATCGCCCCCGGGTAGAACGAAGCAATCTGGGCCGAGGCATGATCCGTCGTGGCGAAGAACGAGGCGGTGAACACGCCAGGAACCACCTTCATCAGGCTGGTATCCACACCTTTATCTTCAAGCCATGCGCGGTAATCTCCGAAATCTTCACCAACGGTGGCCATCACACGCGGCCTTCTGCCAAGCAACGCCATCGTATATGCGATGTTCGGCGCGATCCCGCCGCGCTGTTTGGTCATGCCATCCACCAAAAAGGAAAGACTGATGGATTCCAAACGCTCTGGAAGGATCTGTTCCTTGAAGTGACCAGGGAAGGTCATCAGGTAATCATAAGCAACGGAGCCGGTAAGTAAAATATCCATTGGACAACTCGCAGAAAAATGCGCACCCTTGCGAGTGCGCTGGATTTTGGAACAGGCGTGAGTTTATCACGACACAATTAGATTGTCTAGAAATAAGCATTACAAAATTTCAAGCCTGGCGGTTTATTGTTTTATCTCTGTCCAAAGCTCGTCGTACAACAAGAGGGCTTCGCCAAGGTCTTTGACTTCATGGCCCTTTGCGAATTCCTCTGCTGGAGTGTTAGTGATGGGCGAGGAAATATACGGCTCGTACACATCCGGGTGATTTGTCTTTGCAAACTCTAGGGCAGCCATATTCGGGTTGGTGTACGGATAATCCACCAGCGTCAACCAGTTGACATCGCCCTGCAGCAGGTAATTGAACCAGGCGTAGGCGGCATCGGCATGAGGCGCAGTGGGAGGGATCGCCATACCATCATAGAAAATGATCGAGCCTTCTTCGGGGAAGACGTACTTGAATTCAGGGGCTTCGGTCGCGGTCAGGAAGGCCTCTCCGTTCCAAACGATCCCCAAATCCACATCGCCAGCCACAAGCGGGGTCTTCGGGCTGTCACTGTCGAACACACGGATGTTGGGCATGAGTTCGATCAGTTTCTGCTTGGCTTCTTCAAGATGACCCGGATCGGTATCGTTCACATCGTAGCCAAGCGTAAGCAACGCCGCGCCAATGATCACACGATTATCATCCACCGCCACAATGCGACCTTTATACTCCGGACTCCATAGGTCTGCCCAGGAGGTTGGCGGGGTTTCAACAGTCTCGCTGTTGTACACAATGGCCTGAGTTCCCATTTGATATGGCACGATAAATTTAAGCGAATCGCGATAGGCCCTGGTCAACGCCGGGTCGAGGTTGGCTGTGTTCGGAAGCCTAGCCGGGTCAAGTTCCTGCAACAATCCTTCACGCATCAACACACCGATCATGTAGTCACTGGGATGAATGACATCGTACGGGTTCACATCTTCACCGAGGGAAACCTTCGAGTACAACTCTTCATTGGAAGAGAAGTAATCCACATTCACGTCCACGCCGTAGACCAGGCCGAAACAATCGAGGATATCGGCGGGTACGTACTCCGTCCAGGTAAAAATGTTGATCGTATCGCTTGTAAACTCGACACGCGGGCTTGGTTCCGGGCAGACAAATCCGCTGGAAGTGACCGCTTCTGTTGCGGCAGGTTCCTCGCCCGCTGCGCAGGCCGTCACGGCGATCAACAGCACGCTCGCCAAAATCAACCGAACCAGGCGATGGATTTTGTGGTGTGTGTTCATTTTTCTCCTTATTAATGGGGTATAGATATAGCCTTGCCAGGGCGCTATAGCCCCAACAAGGCTTGAAATAACAAAGTGATTATAGTACATCCACCCCCTGAATACAACTTTTCATTTCTTAGAACTGACTCACCCCCTGCTTGACGCTGCCCCTGTTTACCAGTATAAAAATGGGATGAAGATTACCCGCTTCCTTCTTGGACTTTGGCTTGCTCTTTCCATCGCGGCTTGTTCGGTCCTCCCGGAACTTCCCACCATTCCCCCCGGTTGGACAATCACCCCCAGCATCTCCCCCACCCCTGAAGCGACGCTCACACCAACTGTGACGCCAACCCCGCTTCCCACGGCACGGGTCGGCGTTGGAGATGATGCCTTTTTCAATGGCGATTACGACAATGCCCTGCTGCAATACCAGATCGCACTGCAAGACTCACCAGACCCATTGATCCGTGCGTCAGCCAAATGGGGCGAGGCACGCATCTATTATGCTCAAGGCAGGTTCAACGAAACCCTGACCGCATTACAGGCATTGATCACCGAATATCCCCAGTCGCCGCAATTTCCACTGGCTTATTTTCTACAGGGCTTCGTATTTTATGACCTGGAGAATTATCCCGCCGCCGCAAGCGCATGGCAGACCTATCTCACTCTGCGCCCGGGCTATCTGGATGCCTACGTGCAGGAATTACGTGGCGATGCGCTTTACAGCGCCAGTAATTATTCAGAGGCATTGCCTGCATACACAGCTGCGATCCAGGCGGCGGCCCTCGGCGATGATATCTATCTGGATCTGAAAGTTGCAGCCACTCAAACCAAACTGGGAAATTACGATACCTCGCTGGCTTTGTACGATGGTATTATCGCACGCGCCTCGAACGATTACATCAAAGCCCAGGCGTTGTATGAAGCTGGGCTGGTGAATCAAGCCCAGGGTCGAGGGCCCGAGGCGAACGAACGCTTTAAGTTCGCAGTGGAGAATTATCCGCTTTCCTATTATTCCTATCTCAGCCTTGTCACGTTGATCGATTCGGGCGGAAGCGTGAGTGAATTGGATCGTGGCCTGGTGGATTATTTCGCCGGTCAGTATGCCGTCGCCATCGCCGCCTTTGACCGCTACTTGAGCGCCAAC
>JAEURI010000219.1 GCA_016789225.1 Anaerolineales bacterium | reverse complement strand
CAGCAACCCGAATGGAAGAATGGTCCGCACGCCGTTCGCGATTTTGCACAGCCAAAATCCCAATCCAATGCCTGACCCTGTTGTCTTCGTCTCCAGCGGCGGACCAGGTGGAAGTTCGCTCGACGCGCTGTCGGCATATGTCAACTCGGCGTATTTGCAGGAACGCGACTTCATCTTTGTGGAACAACGCGGAAATAAATATGCTGAACCCGCGTTGGAATGTCCTGAAGTGCAGATGGCGATGTTCGCCAACTTCAGCACCGTGGATGCACGTGACGTTGAGATCGCCCGCGAAGTAGACGCCGCGCGTATGTGTCGTGACCGCCTGCTTGCACAAGGCATTGACCTGACTGCTTACAACGGCGCCGAAAGCGCCGCCGACCTGGAAGACCTGCGTCAGTTACTTGGCTATGAACAGTGGAATCTCGTCGGCGCTTCATATTCGGCGCGGCTGGTGCTGACAACCATGAGCCTGTATCCCGAAGGGATTCGCAGTGTGGTTTTAGATTCAGTTTATGTGCCTGAAGTCAACGCCTACGAACAGCGTATCCCGAGCCTGGCACGGGCGCTCGAAACGCTCTTTGCCAACTGCGCCGCCGATGTGGAATGCAGAACGGCTTATCCCGAATTGGAAAGCCATTTCTACACAGTGATAGATTGGATGAATAGCAAACCGATTGCCGTGGATATCAGCCACCCGATCACCAATGAACCTGTCACACTCCAACTAACTGGTGACGATATGGTTCTGGGAATTTTCAACGCGCTCTACCAGCGCAACACCATCCGCTTTTTGCCGTTCATCATCGAAGAACTTTATCGCGGCAAAACACATATGATCGAGCCCATGGCACAGGAAGGCTTCAAGAATATCTTCTCGCGTGCCCAGGGTATGTATTACTCGGCAGAATGTCGGGAGGAATTCCCGTTCAATGACCCCGAAATGCAAAAAGAACTTGCCAGCCAGTATCCTGCCCTGGCGAATTTCATGCCGTCCATCTCTGAGCCTGACATCTGCGCGATGTGGGGCGCGGGTGTGGCGGATAGGAGTGAGAATCAATCCGTGGTGAGCGACATCCCCGCACTAGTGCTGGCGGGCGAGTATGACCCCGTCACATCACCTGTATTCACCCAAGCTGCTGCGGAGAATCTCACCAACAGTTACTTCTATCAACTCCCCTATTTTGGTCATGCTGTGCAAGATCAGAGCAACTGTGCCAATCAACTGGCGGCGAGTTTCATTCAAACCCCTACACGCAAACCTGATACCGCCTGCTTGCAAAATTTATCGCGATTGGATTTTGTCACCGTCGACAGCGACATTCTTCCGACCCGACTTGTCTATTGGGTGAACCGCCAAATCTTGCAAGCGGAAAATCCTTTGCTGGCAGCGGGTATTGCGCTTTTCATTTTGAGTTTTGTAATTCAATTGTTGGTGTTTGCTATGAACTTCAAATCAATGCGTTCATTGGCGGAGCTTTTCCCTTCCTGCACCGCCATTCTCAACCTTGCCACCATCTTCTGGTTCTATCGAATTGTCACTACCACCGATGTCACCCTGCTTGGCTTCGGTCTCCCCGCTTCGGCAGCGCCGCTGGTCGGATTATGGATCGCTGCGGGTTTGTGTACCCTTGTTTCCATCGGCGTGCAAGTCAAAACACGCACAGCGCTTTCAGTCATCAGCGCAATCGCAAGTGTGGCACTTCAGGTGTTGGTCTGGATGGTCAGATGAGTCCCAACTCGTGAGCCTTGCTCGCCGCCTTCACACGGTCATCCACATTCAACTTTCCGTAAATGTGCTTGACATGCGTCTTGACCGTGCCAACCGAAAGAACAAGTTTCTCCGCAATTTCAGGGTTCGACATTCCTTCGGCGATCAACTTCAACACGTCGATCTCGCGCTCGGTCAGCGGCTCGATCAATGCGGATTGGTCAATATGCACAGACTTGCCAAACGCAGAAAGCAGTTCTGCCACAAAATCATCCTTGTGTGATTTCTGCATTTGTGTGAGAAGATTTTTCATCTCATCGCCTTCATCAAGAAAGACGCGCACATAACCGTTCACCTTGCCGATCTCCAGGGCACGCTCCAGTGCCTTGAGGGCGGCGGACGACTTACCCGCCTCCTGCTCCATCAACGCGTGGACGATGTGCAGCTCCATCTTGTATTCGACGTACCCCGCCTCACACGCCAACCGAACCTGCTCCTCCACCAGACGGCGACTCTCCTCCCAAGCCTTTTGCCGTGCCAAATATCGGACTTGCAACAACGTCTGCAAGCGATAGGGAAAGAACAACGGTTGTTGCGGCGGGCGATACATCCGCGCATAGGAATCGAAGGCTGCCCAATCTTTGAGTCTGAACATCAACTCGGCATGGACAGCATGCGCCCAATCGATGGCGTTGGTCACCCCGCCGCGGTCAGCAAGAGCTACCAAGTCATCGGCAGCTTTACGGGCAGCGGATTCGTTCCCGTTGAGCAGTTCGAGTTTGGTCAACAATACATACAGACGCAAACCGACATCTGGCAATCCACCTGTTTGAGTTTCCAAGTCTAGGGTCTGGCTGGAAACCAGCCAGGCATTTTTCAGGTCGTTGACGAGATAGTACGCCCTTGCCTTGTTGATGTGTACCCAACCGCGAATAAGGCTTGTGCTGGTTTTCTCACGTAATCCATTCGCCATTTGCTGGCTGAACGATAATGCGCGTTGCAGGTCGCCACGATCAAAGATCAGTTGGGTCATCGCACAGGCAGCCATCAAGGCAGTGATCGGATCTCCGCCTTGCTCACATAAACGAATGGTCTCTTTGTATGCATTCTCGCCTTCGATCAGATCACCCGATGAATGCAGGGAGATGGCAAGGCTCATGTTGGCAAACCCGCGCCAGAGCGAATCGTCAGCGGATAGTTGGCTCAGGGCAAGGCTGGCAAGCCGAACGGAGTCTGAGGCGTCGTTATTCCGAATGCGGACGATAAAGCTGCGGATGACGTTGAAGCGCCCCAGCGCGGACTCCGATTCAATCCCCAATTGTTTTTCGGCACGGTCAAGCAAGGGAATAATCCGCTCGCTGCCGTAGCCAAGCCAGAGCCATGTCCAGCCGAGGAAGGCGCTGAGAGCAGGGTATTTTGCAAGGGTGGGCTCGGGCAGGGACTCGATCCGGCGCATGAGACCTGCAAGTTCCGCCTGCCCCCAGGTGTGAGCAATGGAATGTTCGACCAACGATGCTACGCGGTCAGGCTCATTTGCCGCGACCCAGTGACGAATGGCGTCGAGTGGGAAATTGTTTTTCTCGAACCATTCCGCTGCGCGATGGTGCAGGTCTGCGGTATCTGCTGCAGCGCGGCGTTTGAGCAGGTCAGCAAAAAGATGATGGTAACGGAACCAATTCGATTCAGAGTCGAGCGGGATGACAAACAAGTTGGCGCGTTCTAATTCCATGAGCAAGGATTCGGACTGGTTAATCTGTAGAACATGGTCGCACAGCGAGGCGTTGAAGCGTTCCAGAATAGACGTTTTCAACAGAAATTCGCGCAGAGACTCCGACTGGTGCGAGAGCACTTCATCAGTAAGATAGTCCGCTACATAGCGGTTGCTGCCCGCAAAGGCGGAAATGATCTCACTGGGATTTGTGGCTTTTTGCAGGGAAAGCGCGGCGAGTTGTAGCCCCGCCACCCAGCCTTCGGTGCGGGCTTCCAAAGTGCGAATATCTTCAGCGCTCAATGAAAGCCCCATTGTTTGATTCAGGAATTGCGCCGCTTCTTCTTCGGTAAAGCGCAAATCATTGGCGCGGATATCGGTCAGTTGTCCGCGCACACGCCAGCGCCCCAGCGGCAGGGGCGGGTCGGCGCGACTGATGAAGACAAGATGAATGTTATTGGGGAGATGGTCGATCAGATAGGCGAGCGCATCGTGGATGGGTTGCTGGGTGATGTGGTGATAGTCATCCAAAACCAGCACAACGCTTTTGCTCGAAAATTCAGAGAGGTCGTTGAGCAGGGCAACGGTCAGCTCGCGGGGAGTAGAAACTGTTGCTTCGAGCAAGGACTCAAGCGAGCGAACAGATTCGATGGACTTGAATGCAGCCGCGATATACGAAAAAAAACGACTTGTTTCATTGTCGTCTTCATCCAATGAATACCAAGCCACTTTTTTGTTTTGTTTGTTCAATAGCCATGCAGAGATTAATGTCGTTTTTCCAAAACCTGGCGGGGCAGACATGATGGTTACCCTGCCATTTATGCCTACTTGGATGCGCTCAATCAGTCTCTTCCGAGAGACTGATCCTTCTGTGGGCAGAGGCGGATAGAGTTTCGTTTGCAGAATTGGTATCGGCATATAGACAATTATAAAGGGGAAATTTTTCAGTTGCTCGCATGGGCAAATACGGTTTACAACTTATGAATTTCGATTTCGGACACCAAAATTTATAACCGCAATCGAATCAGCCCAGAGTGGCATATATCATGTGTACGGAGATAAATTTCGACCCGCCTGGAATATGCCCACCAAATAGAGAACAAAAGCCAAAGACGAATGAACACCCCGACGTATAGGGGTGTTTTCGTTTAAAACATCCCCGTTAACAATCAATCCACTATTTATTATCTATCGACAGCTTATCCAATCCTAGACACTGCCTGCTATATATTGTTCTAGTCAATTCACCCAGTACGGCGCTTCGCCGATCCGCAGGCACCAGCACGCCCATCAATTGACAGTAAACGGTGCGGCGACAAAATAAAAACGAGACTGGCGATGAGCCAGTCTCGTTTTTATTTCGCCATACTCCATACCATGACTTTCGACATATCCATAATCGTTCTTCAGAGACTGGGATATTGCCTTGTGATGCCGTATCATCACGGCATCAACAAAGGAGTTTAAAAATGTCTAAACCAATTATCGATGCACAAAATTTGACTGCCGCTTATGGCTCCATAACCGCGCTGAAAGGCGTGAGTCTGAGCGTAGAGAAGGGTGAAATCTTTGGCTTGCTGGGTCCCAATGGCGCGGGCAAGTCGACCCTGCTTGCCTGTGTGGAAGGATTGCATAAACCCAACCAGGGCAGTGTTCACATTGGCGGAATTAACGTCCAGTCCGACTCAACGGCGACCAAACGCCAGTTGGGGATACAACTGCAAAGAACCGCTCTAATGGACGACTTGACCGTCGCCGAGCTGGTGGAAGTCTACGCCGCATTGTATGAGGTCTACCTCACCTCCGGACAGATCAACGATCTTCTGGCACGCTTCGATCTTGTTGAGAAGCGAAACGTACTAGCCCGCCGCCTCTCCGGTGGACAACAACAACGCCTTGCACTGGCTGTTGCGATTGCCAACGACCCGCAGATCGTTCTGCTCGATGAACCCACCTCTGCACTTGACCCGCATGCCCGCCGCGCAGTATGGGACATCGTCCGCCAGTTGCACGACGAAGGGCGCACCATTGTTCTCACCACTCATGCAATGGAAGAGGCAGAGGCGTTATGCGGGCGCATCGCCATCATTGATCGCGGTCAGATCGTAGCCTGTGACACGCCTGCCGCGCTGATCGCCAACCTCCAATTGAATTCGATGTTGAAGGCAACTGTGGAATTGCCATTGGATCAAGTTCGCTCATTGCCAGATGTGAGCAATGCCCGCTACACCGGTCAACATTTGGAAATGGAAACTGCCAGGCCCGAAGTGACCTTGACCGCCCTCCACGAACTGGCTGGCCGTTCCGGGCGCTCCATCCGTGACGTGATGCTGCGCCAACCCAATCTGGAAGATGTCTTCCTAAAATTGACCGGCCACGCGCTGGCTGAATCCAACTAATCTGCTTAATGTTGAAAGGAATTACCTCATGAAACGCTTTTTAATCCTCACCAAAGCCATGACCCTGATGCACCTGCGCAACGGGTACGTGTTGTTCTGGAATTTTACCTTCCCTGTTCTGCTCATGTTCATCTATGGTGCGGTCATGAGTCAGTATATGGACTATATGACGCCCGGCGTCATTGTGCTCAATGCTCTCAGTTTCGGGTTGGTCAGCAGTTCCACCATGATGCTCGAGATGCGCGAAAAGAGCGTCCTGCGCAGATTGCAGGCAACACCTTTGCCTGCCGTACAGTTGATCGGTTCGTACCTGCTGGTCAACGTCATCATTGGTGTTCTGCAAAGTACGCTCATTATTCTGGCGGGTGTGGTGCTCTACGATGTGCCCGTCACCGCGACCAGCCTGCTCTTGTCGTATCCCATGATCCTCGCTGGAATGCTGGCTTTCATGGCACTGGGCGGTATCATCAGCGGTATGGCGGCAAAAGCCGGGAGCGCCACCGCCGTCGGCATGACGATCTACTTCTTATTGATGTTCATTAGCGACATGGTCTTCCCGTTGGATATGTTACCGGATTGGTTGAGAAATGTGGTGCCTTACCTGCCTGCCTATCCTGTAGTTCAACTGGTGCGTTCTGCCATGTTGGAAGCCACGCTCGATCCCAAATGGCTGACGCATCTGTTCCTGCTCGCCGCCTATGGCATCGGCGCGACCTTTATCGCCGCAAAGTTGTTCCGCTGGGAACCGAAGGCGTAATTGCTATCATCCTTCAGCCCTGTCCCAACCGGAGAGGGCTGTGGGCTTCTTGCACTCACTTTCCACTTTCTTTCTTCCAGAGTACACTTTCCACATGACGGAAACCCGCCCATCTCACCTGGCTGATAGCAAACTCCCAATCCCTGCCCAATACTTTGATCTCTATGGCAGATTTTGGGATGTAGCATCCTTATTGATATTCAGCCTTTCTGCCGTAGCTGTTCTCATTACAAATGCGAATGTCCTATCCTGGCGCGAATGGACGGTGGCAGGTTTGTCCATTGCGCAAGGGTTGCTATATTTTTTCTGTATCACACGTAGTCGCTGGCCCATTTCACGCCGAAATCTTGCCTTGTATTTTGTGAGTGGAGTTTGTATGTGGGGGCTGTCATGTTGGCTCAATCCATTTACATGGTGGCTGGGTTTCACCTACTTCGGACAAATGTTTGGATTATTGCCGCTTCAGGCAGTCGTGCCCGGAACAGCGATTGTCACGTTTCTGATCGCCTTGATCACTTCGGATTGGAACCTCAGTCAGATCCCGCTTGGCGCCGTGATTGGATTTACCTTCCAATGGCTTGGTGGAATGATGATCTTCCTCTTCATTTCTGGCATCATTCGTACCAGTGGAGAGCGCGCCAAACTCATCGCCAAATTGGAAGCCGCTCAAAAGGAATTGGAACTCGCCCATCAACGCGACACCGAACTGGCGACTCTCCAGGAACGCGAGCGGCTCGCCCGAGATCTGCACGACAGCCTTGGTCATGCACTGGTTGCCATGTCCGTTCAATTGGAGGCGATACAACGCCTCTATAAAGTGGACCCCGAGCGTGCCTCTACGCAAGTGGACGAACTCAAGACCCTCACCCGCGCTAGCATGGACGATTTGCGCCGTTCCCTCGCGGGGTTGCGCGCCCCTGGCTTGGGCGAACGGCATTTGAGTGAAGCTCTGCAAACTTTAAGTGTGGATGTGGGTCAACGCGCGCATCTTGAAATTATGTGTCATGTCTCGGAAGATGCGAATCAACTTTCGCCTGCTCATGCTGAAACGATCTGGCGCGTCGCACAGGAGGCGTTGGCAAACATCGAACGTCATGCTGCCGCGCGCACCGTTCAACTTCAACTCTATATCGAATCCAACGCCACGCTGCTTTCTATTCAGGATGATGGACGCGGTCTGCCGCCTGACGCAGAGAAACAACCCGGACACTACGGTCTGCGCGGAATGCGTGAACGTGTTGAAGGGCTTGGCGGCACATTGACATTAACCAGCAACGGCAACGGCTCACGCGTCGACGTGAGTCTGCCCATCCTCTAAAAGGCTTTTCTTCACCCATGCCTGATCCCATCAAACTCCTGCTAGTTGAAGACCAGACTCTGATGCGTCAGGGGCTGAAAACGATTCTCGATCTCGAACCAGGCTTACACGTCGTCGGTGAAGCGGGGGACGGTGAACGCGGTCTGCAACTTGCGCTCGAATTACGTCCCGATGTCATCCTCATGGATGTGCAAATGCCCATTCTCAACGGCGTCGAAGCGACTGCCAAATTGTGCCGTGAATGGACCCAGGCAAAGGTAATCATTCTCACCACCTTTGACCGCGACGATTATGTCTATCAGGGTGTACGAGCGGGTGCAATGGGCTATCTACTTAAAGACACGCCTGCCGATAAACTCATCCAAACGATCCGGCGGGTTCACGAAGGCGAAGTTTTTATTCAACCGGAGATCGCCTCGCGTGCCCTGCGCGAGATGATGCGACCTTCCACTTCCACCCTCGAATCGCTTTCTGAACGTGAGCGTGAAGTGCTGGTGTTATTGGCGCAAGGCGCTTCCAACAAGGATATGGCTGAGAAATTGTTCATCACCGAAGGCACCGTGAAGAATCACGTTTCAAACATCCTCGCCAAACTGCAGGCTGAAAACCGCACGCAAGCCGCGGATATTGCGAGGAAACAGGGGTTGGTTTAAATTGAAAAATGATGGTGTGATAGCAGTGTAGAGGTTGTTGATAAAATTCAAACCGTTTTAAAATCATTATTCCTCGATCACATCTACACCCATCTGATCGTCTTCGAATGTAATCAGGTGGCAAATCTGAGGTTATCCGGAAAGATTATTGCCAACCTCGCCCATCAGTCCCAGAACATTCCCTTCACTGTCACGCAGGGAACAAATCCATAGATCATACTCGTCCAATTTTGCGACGATAT
>JAEURI010000210.1 GCA_016789225.1 Anaerolineales bacterium | reverse complement strand
CCGATGCGGCCTGCGTCCAGCACGGTCATGGCGATCTTGAAGCCTTCGCCCTCTTCACCGAGTCGATTCTCAGCGGGGACTCGGCAGTCTTCGAAGATCAACTCACTGGTGGCGGAGGCGCGGATCCCAAGTTTGGGCTCCTTCTTTCCGCGCACAAGGCCGGGGGTTTTTCCATCCACAAGAAAAGCCGTTACGCCTTTTTGCTTTTTATCCGGGTCGGTCATCATGAACACCACGAAGTAATCTGCCACCGGTCCGCTGGTAACCCAGGACTTGCGTCCGTTTAGAATGTAAAAATCACCATCGCGTGTCGCACGGCTTTTCATTGTCCCGGCATCGGAACCGCTCTGCGGCTCGGTCAGGGAATAAGCGCCTATGGCCTGACCGGAGGCGATGGGCGTAATGAATTTTTTCTTTTGTGCCTCTGTTCCAAATTTCAAAATACCGTGGCAGTATAGAGAATTGTTAACCGACATGATGACGCCATGCGAGGCGTCCACTTTGCAGATTTCCTCAAGTGCCAAAACATAGGAGAGGGAGTCCATGCCTGCGCCGCCGTATTGCTCGGGCACTTCGATGCCCATAAAGCCCAGAGTCCCCATCTTTTTTATGGTCGCATGAGGGAATTCGCCGCTTTCATCAAACTCTGAGGCAATCGGGGATACCTCTTTTTGGGCAAACTCGCGGGCGGCGTCGCGCAGCATTTTATGTTCTTCTGAGAGAGGGAAAATGGGAAGGTCCGTCATCAATTGTCTCCGGGAAAAGTTTCCCAAATTATACCCT
Source organism: Anaerolineales bacterium (assembly GCA_016789225.1). Classification (GTDB taxonomy): domain Bacteria; phylum Chloroflexota; class Anaerolineae; order Anaerolineales; family Villigracilaceae; genus Villigracilis. The sequence goes on along the minus strand of JAEURI010000210.1, from coordinate 8,441 downwards.
TTGTATTATTCGGAAATATGTGATTGACTATTAATCTGGCTTTTAACTATAATAGTAATGTACCAACTTGAGGTGTTATTTATCCGTTCTCTTTTCGCCAAGGAGGTTGCTTCTCAAACAACAAAACCATATTAAAGTCAGTACTCAGTACAACGACCAAAATTTCTACAACTCAAAGGAGAGTGAGAGCATGAAATCGAAATGGTTCGTAATTTTAAGTGTACTGGTCCTCGTCAGCGTTCTGACTTCTGCATGTGCAGGAGCAGGCGGCGGCGGGGAAAGCGGCGGGCCTTTACAGTCCGTTGGTGAAGGGGAAGGGGCTTTATCCATCGTTTCGTGGGCTGGCTATATCGAGCGCGGCGAGACCGACCCGAATTTTGACTGGGTAACTCAGTTCGAAGCGGAAACCGGCTGTATGGTCACCAACAAGACCGCTGCAACATCCGACGAAATGGTAGCCTTGATGAACGAGGGCGGCTTCGATCTGGTGACTGCCTCTGGAGATGCTTCGAATCGCCTGATCTCCGGCGGCCGCGTTCAGGAAATCAATATCAGTTTGATCCCCAGCTATAGCAAAATCGACGAACGTCTGCAAAATGCCCCCTGGCACACGGTGGATGGCAAGCATTACGGCGTGCCGTATTCTTCCGGTCAGAACATCCTCATGTACAACACCGAGGTCTTCGGCTCTGAACCGCCTACAAGCTGGAATGTCGTCTTCGAAGAGATGACCCTGCCCGATGGCGAATCCAATAAGGGACGCATTCAGGCTTACGATGGTCCGATTTACGTCGCAGATGCCGCCTTGTACCTGAAAGCCACCCGTCCAGAACTTGGCATCACCGATCCCTATGCTTTGAACCGCGAACAGTTCGATGCGGCCATTGAACTCCTGCGACAGCAGCGCACCCTTATCAACCGTTACTGGCATGATGCCTTCATCCAGATGGATGACTTCACCAACGAAGGTGTTGCGGCTTCCGGTTCCTGGCCCTTCCAGGCCAACCTGCTGAAGGGTGGCGGAGCGCCGATCGATAAAGTGGTGCCTGTGGAAGGCGCGACTGGCTGGGCGGATACTACCATGCTGCATGTGGATTCGGAACATCCCAACTGTGCCTACAAGTGGTTGGAGTGGTCGTTAAATCCCAAAGTGCAGGGTGACCTCGCTGCCTGGTTCCAGAACATCCCTGTCCGCCTTGATGCCTGCGAAGGCAACGAACTGCTCGGACCGGATGGCTGTGCGAATAACGGCTTGAACGATTTCGACAAGATCTATTGGTGGCGCACTCCCACCACAGACTGCGGTGATGGACGCATGGAATGTGTTCCCTACCATGAATGGGTCACCCAATACGTTGCCGTGATCGGCGGTCGTTAGTCTTTACGTTATCTGCATCAGGCGGGAATCATCTCGCCTGATGCTTTTATCACTATTGAATCACCGAGTTGCCATTCCATGACCAATCAATCTCTGCCTGCCATCAAATTTGATAAAGTAAGTCGACACTTTGGGGAGGTCCGAGCAGTGGATGAAGCCGATCTCGAAATTCGGGACGGCGAATTCTTTTCCATGCTTGGCCCCTCCGGTTCAGGCAAAACCACCTGCCTGCGCATGATCGCCGGTTTCGACAGACCCACCTCTGGTCACATCTTTTTGTATGGGCAGGATGTTTCGAATCTTCCACCCTACGAACGCGATGTGAACACTGTCTTTCAGGATTACGCCCTCTTCCCACACATGACCGTGGCGGAGAATATCGCCTATGGATTGATGGTAAAGAACATTGCCAAACCGGAACGTGTCAAGCGTGTGGATGAAATGTTGGAACTTGTGCAACTCTCCGGTTTTGGAGGACGGAAACCCTCTCAACTCTCGGGCGGACAGCGACAACGCGTCGCACTTGCCCGAGCGCTGGTCAATCACCCCAAGGTTTTGCTTCTCGACGAACCCCTCGGCGCCCTGGATTTGAAACTCCGCCAGCAGATGCAGGTCGAATTGAAAGCGATCCAAAAACGCGTCGGCATCACCTTCATTTTCGTCACACACGATCAGGAAGAGGCCTTGACCATGAGTGACCGCATCGCCCTGTTCAACAAGGGCAAGATCGAACAGATCGGTGCGCCTTCCGAGATCTACGAACACCCGGCCAGCATCTTTGTTGCCAACTTTGTGGGCACGTCCAACCTGGTCAGCGGCGAAGTGGCAAAACGTATTACTGGTGCAGACATTACCTTTTCCGTCCGCCCTGAAAAAATTCATTTGGGAAGTGTGGCTGAAAACCCACCCTCCGATAGCTATACCACCGATGGCATTGTCCGCGACGTGGTTTACCTTGGCCTGTACACACGCTATCAAGTAGAGCTCGATGGCGGCGGCGATCTTGTTGTGGTTGAACAAAACCTCAAGACCACCTCCATGGATGTGTTGAAGATCAAAGATCAGCGTGTCCGCCTGTATTGGAACAAAGAACACATCAGCAAGATGGGAGCATAGCATGTTCCAACGCATCTCCACTTACCTTTATCTGCGCCCGAAGCTCGTGCTATGGCTTCTGCTCGGACCACCCATGCTGTACATGTTCGTGGTCTATCTTGGTTCGCTTTTTAATTTATTGATCTACAGCTTTTATTCTCTCGAACCCTTTTCAGGCACGATCGTACGCGAGTTCACGTTGAGCACATTTGCCCGCACGCTTGAACCCGCCAACCTCGAAATTTTTACCCGTACCACCCTCATGGCAGCGGCTGTAACAGCCGTGGATGCCCTGATCGCATTCCCACTTGCTTATTACATCGCCCGCTTTGCATCTCCCCGCTTGAAGACCTGGCTCATCATTGGTGTGACCATGCCGCTTTGGTCGAGCTATCTTGTGCGCGTCTATGCCTGGAAATTGATCCTTGCCAAAGAGGGCATTCTTTCCTGGTTCATAAACCTGCTGGGTCTGCAAGGAGTGCTGGACTGGATCCTGAGCAATGAGAGCATCGGTGGTTCATCACTGGCGCTTTCACCGCTTGGTATGTTCATTGTATTTGCCTATATCTGGCTGCCTTATATGATCATTCCAATTCAGACTGCGCTTGAACGTGTGCCGCACTCCCTCGTGGAAGCCTCCAGCGATCTGGGCGCAAAACCCCTGCAAACATTCGGAACCGTGATCCTTCCGTTGGCGTTCCCCGGTGTGGTGGCGGGGTCGATCTTTACCTTCTCACTGACTCTGGGCGATTTCATCATTCCGCTTAGTTTAGGGAACTCAAAATTATTTGTCGGGCAGGCTGTTTATTCTTATCAGGGAACCGCCGGAGATATTCCTCTTGCCGCCGCCATGACCATGGGACCAGTTGTTATCATGATCGTCTATCTCCTCATTGCCCGCCGCCTGGGAGCCTTCGATGCCCTCTAAAGCCTATTCCGGTCAAAACGCCTCGTGGGGCTTGAAGATCGCTGCTTTTGCAGGCTTGCTTTTCCTGCACATGCCCATCCTTATTATCTTTCTCTATACCCTCACGCCAGATGAAACCACCTATACCTTCCCGCTGCCTGGCATTACCTTCAAATGGTTTGGAATCACCCTTCAACGTGTGGATTTTTGGCGTGCAGTGACTCTATCCCTGCAAGTGGCAGCCATTGCAACCGTTGCCGCCCTCATCCTTGGCACGCTTGCCGCAGCGGCTGTGTATCGCAGCAAATTCTTCGGCAGAGAGGCGGTTTCCTTCCTGCTCGTCCTGCCGATTGCACTGCCCGGCATCGTCACGGGTATTGCATTGCGTACTGCCATCGGCAGTTTCGACATTGATTTTTCCTTTTGGACGATTATCATTGGTCACGCTACGTTTTGTGTAGTCGTTGTCTACAATAATGTGCTTGCACGCTTCCGCCGAATGCAAGGTTCGCTTATTGAAGCCTCGATGGACCTGGGTGCGAACTCATTTCAAACCTTTCGCTACGTGGTGTTCCCGAACATCGCCACTGCACTATTGGCCGGAGGCATGCTCGCCTTCGCCCTCTCCTTCGATGAAGTTATTGTTACAACGTTTACGGCAGGCCAACAGACCACCCTGCCTATCTGGATATTTAGCCAACTATCCCGCCCGCGCGACCGGCCTGTCACAAATGTGGCGGCCATGTTTGTAATGCTCATTACCTTCCTGCCCATCTTCTTTGCTCAACGTATTTCTGCTTCCTCCTCGGATACCGATGGAGAGACAAAATAAGGATGATCGATGGACGGTAGCTTTCGCTGGCGGCTGTCCATTGCTTTCGCCTCATTCGGACCGATAGCCTAATACCCAACCCCAGCTTTTCCCAACGCTGACATGACTTCCTCCTACCTAAACCCAAAATGTGAAGCCCGCCCTCATCCCTTTGGCGGATGCGGGGTCTTTGCCCGTGAATTCATCTATAAAAGTGAATTGATCTCCCTCTGGGGTGGGGACATCGTCCCAAGGGAGAAGCTCGACCCCGCCATGCCGAATTTCACCCAACGCGTTTTACAGATCGATGAAGACCTTTATATTCTGACCGCTGAAGAATCGGAACCCAACGATTGCTTCAATCACTCTTGTGACCCGAATCTGGGGTTTACCGGTCAGATCGGCCTGGTCGCCATGCGCGACATTGAAGCAGGGGAAGAATTGACCTTCGATTACGCCATGTCAGATGGGGAGCCCTACGATGAATTCACCTGTTATTGCGGGGCAATGAACTGTCGTGGAAAAGTGACCGGGAATGACTGGAAACTGCCCGAATTGTGGCTCAAGTACCAGGGTTATTTCTCACCCTACATTGCGCGGCGTATTGATCAATTGAGGAAATGAAGATTTCCTTTCCCGTTCGCATCTACCTCATAGCGCTCCTATTGAGGCTCTTTCCCGTTTTACTTACCAGTCAGCTTGGCATCGGCCTCGACGACATGTTCCAGTACGACATGCTGGCACGCAGCCTCGCCTCCGGGCATGGATTCCGCTGGTATGCTCAGGCCGACTTGAAAATGCTGGAACCATATGTGGATTTTGATCTGGCAACAGCCAAAGGATATGACCCACGATACGGCTTATATACATCGTTTCGCGCCCCCCTCTACCCGGCTTTTCTTGCCCTGGTGTATTCCATCAGTGGATTTGAATTTTCCCGTTTTTTTGCGGCACGTCTGGCTCAAGTTATTATCCTCGGCGCACCCCTCGCGCCGTTAACCTACCTCGTATCGAAGCAATTCTTTCTTCTTTCCACGTTCACTTCAGAGGAACAACCAGAATGGAAGATAGAATCGATCTCCCGCATCTCCGCCTGGATCGTGGCTTGTTACCCCATGTTACTTGTCTACCCTTTGGGGCTTGGCACTGAAAATCTCTTTTTCGTTCTCCTTCTTTTCTCTTTCTTCTTTCTTCTAAAATCCGTTAAAGCGCCAGGTATTTATAACCTTCTACTTTTGGGGGCCTTTCTCGCTCTCACTGCATTGACACGCTCCGTCATTCTTCCGTTTGTTATGTTGGCGTTTCTTTACCTTCTGTTTCTGCATAAAAAGAAGGCATTGTTGGCTTTGCTTTCATTTGTGATCGTCCTCCTTCCCTGGGTTATTCGGAATTCCATTTTGCATCAAAAACCAACTGGCATCGAGACTTCGATGGGGTATAACTTGTATCTTGGCTATCATCCCCAAGGGAATGGCTCCTTCGTCTTTGGCCCATCCCTTGACCTGCTCACCATCATGGACGATGCCGAACGCGATGAAGCGGGCACTCAAAAGGCAATTGGGTTCATACGAGAACAACCTGAGAGATTCCTACCGCTGGCCCTGAACCGTCTCGGCTTTTTCTTTGGGCTGGAGAAGCGCGTACTGATGTATTTTTACTCCAATAATTTACTCGGTTATATACCGTCTCCAATCTTGTTGAGCATTGCTGCAATCTTGCTCTTGCCTTTTATGTTTGTCGTTATTCTAGCCGCCTTGGGAGGTGTGGCGTTAAAAAGATCGCCACAAACCTCCATGTTATTGCTGCTTTTCTTCGCTTATATTCTTCCTCATGCGCTCATTCTCGCTGAAGACCGTTTTCATTTGGCGTTAATTCCTTTCTTTGCCATCCTTGGATCGTACGCCCTTGTGCTGCTCGTTAATAAACAATACGTCCGCGCGGCTGGCCGGTCGTTGGATTTTGCTGTTTTACTCCTTCTTCTGCTTTTGATAAACTGGGGGCTTGAATTGCACCGCGATGCGGATAAAATTGCCGCACTCCTCGGCCCAAATGGCAACAAGGCCGGTTTCCCGTATTGAGAGTCTATGAGATATTTAATTGGTGAAAAACTAAATTTTGACTGGAAGATCGTCACGGTTACCATCGTCAGCACCCTCTTGTTGATGGTCGATCATTATCACAAACTGACAGCTTATAAGTATTGGGACCGTGTCATTTTATACCTGTTGGTGCCGCTGCTTATCACATTGATTCTATTTCGGGAGAATCCGCGTGAATATGGTTTCTCTCTTGGTGATTGGAAACTGGGTCTGACTTATACCCTGCTCGGTATTCTGCTCATGGCTCCGGTCATTTATTTCCTTGGCAGCGACGACCCTTCCATGAAGAAGTATTACGAGCGCTTTCTGCCCGGCCAGCCGTGGACGACCTTCCTTGACCTCATCGGCTGGGAGTTTATCTTTCGCGGTTGGATTTTGTTTTCCTACTCGCGCAAATTCGGGCACGAAGCCTTGTGGCTGCAGGCGGTGCCGTTTGCGATTGCCCACATCAGCAAGCCGGAGATCGAAACTCTTTCGACCATCTTTGGCGGGTTTGCCTTCGGCTGGGTGGCATGGCGGACGAGATCATTCCTGTATCCGTTCCTGATTCATTGGTTCATCGGTACATTTATCATTTTGGTCGCTGCGGGAGTGGTGTAGTTTATGCTTCAATACGAAGTTCGTCAGGCAATGGAATCAGAATCAGGCCAAATTAAGGACTTAATTCACTTGGTCGGGATCAACCCCACAGGTTTGGATTGGAGGCGCTTTCTCGTCGCCGTAGATGAATCTGGGCGGGTGATCGGCTGCGGCCAGGTCAAACCCCACGGCTCAGACATCCTTGAGCTTGCCTCCATTGCGGTCAAACCGGAATATCAAAAACAGGGCATTGCGCGGAAGATCATTGAGATTCTCCTGGCGCAATCGCCGCGGCCTTTGTACCTGATGTGCATCGCGCACAATGGACCGATGTATGAAAAGTTCGGTTTTGCCTCGATCGGAGAGGGTGAAATGCCGAGATATTTTCAGCGCATCAAAAAACTTTTCGATGTGGCAAAGGCCGTGCGGCGAACGGATGAAGACTTGCTTGTCATGAAGTTGGGGTAGAATCGCATTCATGAGAAATGTTCTATATGTCCTGATAGGTGTGATGGCTGGAGTTGCGCTGGCCGGTGTGTTGCTGTTCATTTCGCGCGCCCCAGCTGGAGAGTCGATCACCTTGCAACCGGCACCGACTAAGGCGCCTATCGCCGTACATGTCGTCGGCGCAGTGCCCCGCCCCGGTTTATATGAATTTGCCGAAGGCGCGCGCGTGCAGGATGCCATTGATGCCGCGGGCGGACTGCTTACCGGTGCAAATGTCGACACGATCAACCTCGCGGCGCTTTTGGTGGACGGCGAGCAATTGACCATTCCATTCAAGGATGGAGAGGGTGCGGAGACAAGTGGTACGGATGATACGCTGGTTTTACCCGGCGCGACAAGCACACCGTCCACTGCCGATACATCAGACGTGGAATTGATCAATATCAACGAAGCCTCGGTCGAAGAGTTAGATACTCTTCCGGGCATCGGCCCCACCATTGCCCAACGCATTGTGGATTATCGCACCACAAACGGCCCCTTCCAATCCATCGACGATATTATGAATGTTTCGGGGATTGGTCCTTCGACCTTTGAAAACATCAAAGACCTGATCACGGTTTAATGGGTTTCGATCACTTCTCTTTCATCGCGCCGCTCTATGCGCGTGTCACCTATTCAAAGACAGCGGTGATGCGCGAATTTGCTTCCCTGCCCGTGAGCGGACGCCTGTTGGATGTGGGTGGCGGTACCGGGCGGGTGGCTTCAGCAATTCGCGAATTTGTGGATGATGTTGTGATCGCGGATGTTTCTCTTGGAATGCTGCAGCACGCGCCTCTTTCCTCCATTCGGCCTGTGTGCGGCGGTTCTGAAGCCCTTCCCTTCGCTGATAACTCTTTCGAACGCGTCATCATGGTGGATGCCCTGCACCACGTCATTGACCATGCTCATACCGCGCGCGAGATGTTCCGTGTGCTCAAGCCGGGCGGCGTGCTCGTCATCGAAGAACCGGATATCCGCGCCTTCGGCGTGAAATTGATCGCCCTCGCAGAGAAATTACTGCTCATGCGCAGTCACTTCCTCGCGCCGAATGCGATTATGAAATTATTTGATACGGGGGAAAAAGAA